>CAYTDR010001150.1:0-2712 GCA_964436185.1 uncultured Candidatus Obscuribacterales bacterium
GACTTTACGTTCAAGATTAAAGCCCAGAGGTATGAAAGACATCAGCTTCCCGATTCTGTAAATCATCCAGGTGGATTGATTCTCAAACCACCGAATTGGTAATTCGTTCGCAGCGATGCCACTCCTAAATTGGTGCACCAACTACAGGGCAGGGTGCGTGATCGAATTTCACGATGCTGAGAACATAACGTCCCTGACCAGTATTGACGTTAACATCGCCAAAAAGCATCTGAGCTTGAGAGTTTTGCGTCTCCACATAAACAACAAACTTTGTCATGTTAGCCATCCTGAAGATGGAGCCACCTAATTGGTCCGAATCGGCTGATAAAACTTGGAAGCCGTCTTGATTTTTTGGAGTTAGACGAAAAGCAGAGAATGGCTTTGAAACTCGAGTAACTTGTCCGCCCTGTATTTGAAATGTAACATCGACACGCGCACTTGCAATACCATTCAGTTGGTCTTTGAAGTTCAAGCTGAAACTGCGAAATCCGGTGGCTTCGCTGGGTGGTTTAAGATCGAAAGGAATTGCAACATAGCCCGCGTTTCTTCTCGTCGCTGGTCCTGGCGGATTAACACCGGCAAGATTCGCATCAACGAATTGTTTGGTAGGTCCTAACCCATCGCCGCTCGGAACTGATATGTAGGAGGCATTGGCTCCGGCAGCACCACACGAGAACCGCTGAACCGAAGTAACAATCCCATCGGCAGCAGCTACGCTGAGCTGTGTATTGAGCGCAAATGCCGAAGTGAGTGCCACTATTAGCACAGGAACTGCATTTAGTTTCATCAAATATTACCTCTTGGGTGTCTGAATAGCCACGAAGACGAGAGCTTACCGAGATAAGCATCTTAGCTATCGATCCAGGAGGTGGTTAATGGTTTGTTCCAAGAATCGAATAGAACTAAGCATTAATTATGCCATTACTTCAGGCGTGAGTCTGCCGACAATTTCGAGCTACACGGGTGGGATCGTATCACCCATTCATCTGATTTCAGGCATCGAGGATCGGGAGACGAGTTCTAAATTCGAACATCCGCTTCACGCCAGCTATAGGGATAGCGGGACACCAAGTAGGGCTTATGGCGTGATACCAACCAATGGAGGCTGACAACAAGGAGAGTCAGACAGGCATCAAAGCTCTGGTGAACGAAAATGGCGACGTAGAATCCGTGCTTTGAATTGCAGAAAAAATGGAACAACTTTCTAGTGCTGACGGAGGTGTTACTTTGAAGTACTTAAATCTACTGATTTTCCTGATGGTAGCAGGCAATTTCCAGCAAGCGCTCTATGCCGAAGAGTACGAAGAGAACCCTGACGGTCCAAACGGTTATCGCGCCACCTGCTTCAAGACTCACTACCATGGGAACTACAACGGTCCCACGGAAGAATGCAACGGTTACGAGGCTACGGCCATACGCAGTCGGTACGGTATACAGCCGCTCCTCACTCCCAAATCCGAAGACCATGATAATGACGGATGGGGTAGTGGTTGGGGAGATAGCGATAAACCCGGAGGCGGTGGTAGCGGTTTTTTAAGTCGCAGATTTGGAAACCGTGGAGGAAGCCAGTGGTCAAACCATTTTGGCAGTCAGCAACAACAACAACAAGGCGGTAACAACTCGAGGCTTACCATGCAACAGATGGCTGGCGCCGCGTTGACAGCCAAGGCGATGCAAGAGTATAGGCAATATAGAAAAATGAGCCCGTATCCGGCGAGCACCGCCCTTAATGGCTACCATAATCAGAATGTTGCTCAACAAGCCGGTTATTCTAGCAACTCATCACTAAATCAGTACTCCGCTAATGGATCAGCACTGCAACACGCCATGCAAGCAACACCATTGAGAAACATGCTCAGAAACAGCCAAGGCGGCTTCAATCGCATCTACGCCGCTGAGTGAAACAGGCGCGTCGAATTACGACGCGAGTACGATGCTTTCGCGAAAACATGCGACTACCTGAAGGAGTTGGTATTACGAAGCGAGACGGCACCGCCTCTAATACCAGATGAGATTGAGTGGCAAATGCGGGACGAGGAGGCATTAAGGGCTGAGGAAGCATTAAGGGCTGAGGAAGAACAGCTTCAGCCCAAGTTCAAAGCACATATAAAGCTGCACTCTCACTTCCGCTGGTGGTTGAGGGGTGCTGGAGTATATTGCGAGTAGGGAATGGCGCGCAGGCTCCTACCTTTGCGTGGGTGTGCAATCGCTTTCAGTCATCGAGCGAGAGCTAATGCCAAGCGCATAGATGTTGAATCGGATTGCCGTGGACGTATTTGTACATACCTTGTATTGGCCATGGACTCTGATTTTTGGTACAGTGTAATCAAGAAGAGGAGCGAGAGGCAGATGGGATGCCGAATAGATACAAGGTAATAAATGCCAGAGGGATAATCTTCTTCTTTAAGTACGATGATGTTGATCCCTCGCTCCTTCATATTTTCGCCAGACACCTCTTCACTCCTGAGATGACAATCAACATTTACTTCAACGCTACAGAAAAAAACTACAATGCAACACAGGTTCGAGTACAAAACCGCTCACCACGGACTCTTTTGGTTCTGGCTCAACGAGCCGGAGAAAAAGGTGATGGTAGTAACCTGTTTCAAAAGATACGAAGACGAGAGCGATCAACCATGAGCAAGAAGAAAACCCAGCACCATGACGAAGTTCTAGAATCTGAACTCGAATATCTTGGAGACACTGAGCTTG
>CAYTDR010001151.1:0-2711 GCA_964436185.1 uncultured Candidatus Obscuribacterales bacterium
TGCATGATAGCCTGATGGTTCATCAATTGACTCGGATAGTTCAGAGACATCACAAGCTGATTCGTCAACAGTCTCGTACGAGTCTGCATGTTCACCGAATGATTCACCTACTGACTCAGATAGTTCTGAGTGTCCACCGGATGCGTCATCAACGAATTCGGATGGTTCTGAGGTTTCATCAGCGCGTTGTTCTTCAAGCTCAGACGCAGTCAATCCATCAAACTCAGCCAACTCTTCCTTGGTCTCCGTTTTCTCTGCAACGGAGGGAGTACTCTCAACTAGCGACAATGGATTCGATTCCACTGCTGTAATTGAGTGTTGGACTTTGGTTTTCTTCTTTAGAGTTTTCTGCTTTTTCTTTCGAGACGCCATCTGTGATTCCTGTTCGAAACGACTCCCAAGAGACGCTCGCTCTGCTTGCCATTCCCCAGAGATATATACCCGCAGGATAGGCTCCTCCTTGCATGTCCAATATATGAGCCTCGCCTGGCACACTATCCAACAGGAGATTGGTGCAAGGAAAGGCGGCGCGTGCCCAGTTTGACGCCCAGAATGTAAACCTGGAAGACACGTTAAGTTATGGCTCCAGGTTGAGGTTTGTCTCGTCGCTGGCGGCGACGGACAGAAAGGGAAGCAGTGTATCGCGAGCTCTGAGCCAAGGCAGGGCGACAGATAAGTAGTCTAAGCGGCGACGCTTCCAAGGAACAGTTTCAGGCTTTGTAGACGCTCTACCAGTTCGAGGAATTCGAGAATCATTGCTTCAGGATCAGTAGAGCCGGACGCTTCGATAGCAAAACCCACGAGGTGGGCATAAGTCGTCGGTTGATTTCTTGCTTGCTCAATCAATTTGTAAGCTAGTTCGGTTAGCTCGAGAAACTTCGAGTCCTGTTCATCGGGTTCTCGATACACTGCGAGAATCACCGGTTCTGGTTTGATCTTGCTCGGAAGTGTTTCGTCATCGCTGAGCAGATCGATGATTCTGGCGATTGGGTATTCGTATCGCCTCGTGATCAATACAGAGTTTACGACGGGAGCATAGCCCTGGAATTTTTCTGGGCTGTCTAGCGAAAGAGCAGTTCCTACGGTTGATTCTTTATCGCACTCGAGGACCTCCATTTCGATCCACTCGTAGTCTGCTAGTTCCGGCAGAAACGGAAATTTCTTCAACCAGGGTTTGTTGTGGGTCTCTAAGAACTTACTGAAGTTTTCTGCCGAACGATTCAGATTGTAGTGATCCGGAGGACATGTCTCCATGTAGGCCTCCACAGCACCAACCCAGTGTTTTCCAATTACTTTGGCGCAAGCAGGATAAATTGAGTCCATCACCTCTAGTCGGCCGCGTTGGAGCAACTTTGCATAGAGCGCAACACCACGCTTGTCGATTGATGACACCATATCCGCATCAATCTTTTCGGAGGCATTACCATTGAGGAAACTCTCACGCTCTTTTTTTTGCGTCCAAAGAGTTGTGAGTGTTCGCTCAATTTTGAGTAGATCGGGCCCCATTTCAGGTTCCTTTTGCCGTTCCTGTTTTTGTAGCAGTGCCTTTAAGCTGATGCCTTCGAAGCTATGAGCCTCTTCGTATCGCTTTTCCGTTTTTTCTTGTTGTCGTTGCTTGCGATGTCTGTTCTCGACTCCAAGACATAGCGAGGTTCACTCGCGTTTTGATTTTGCCTGTGTGGTGGTGATGCAAGTTCGGGCTGAACTGATTGGGCAATCTGTCTCATTTGATCGAGTTCGCCGATCAGTTCATTGAATTCAGGAAAGTTTTGATCGCGTTCGAGCATGATCGCTTGAACCTTCGTCTTGGATAGCACATACGCGAGCAGCTCGAAGACAGGCTCTACAACGGCGTTTCCATGACTGTCGAGAATGATCTCATCAGTATGACTGTGACCGGCAATATGAATCTGCACGGTTCGTTCAATTGGAATGGAATCGATAAATTTGTAAGGATCGTAATTGTGATTGATCGAGTTAACATACACATTGTTGACGTCGAGCAGGAGTCCGCAATCTGCTTCTTCAAGGACCGAAGACAAGAATGCAGCCTCGCTCATTGTTGAACCAGGCATGTTCATATAGAACGAAATGTTCTCGATCAGAAATGGTCGTTCGATTCGCCCTGCTGCTTGTTTGATTCGGCGAACCGAGTGATCTACGGCTTCGCGATTGAATGGCAGCGGAAGCAAATCGTGAAGGTATTTTCCATCAATCGATGTAAAACACAAATGATCGCTCCACCATGGAGCATCGATGAGGTCTAGTAATTTTTTGAGTGCAACTAAATAATCTTCTCTCAATTCATCCGAGCTGCCGATAGATAAATTGATGCCATGGGTGACCAGGGGGAACGAACCGATCGCATGCTCTAGCCGCTCTCGTGCTGCTCCCCCCAGGTCCATGTAATTCTCTGGAACGATCTCCAACCAATCGATTTTGTGCTTGTTTTCAACTGTGAGTTCAGCGAGCTCTCTTCGATATCCCAAGCCTACTCCCAGAACCGGGAGAGAATCTTTTATCGTAAGAAAATCACTGCGCATCGTCGATAGCCTTTCAGTCAGAGATAGTCTACAAATTGAGAATCTATTCTCCGGATGGAGCGTCGCCAGCAGGAGCGTCGCCGCCTTCTTTAGACTTGCACGAGCCTTCTTTACCCTTACAAGCTCCTTCTTTGCCCTTACAAGCTCCTTCTTTGCCCTTACAAGCTC
>CAYTDR010001152.1:0-2703 GCA_964436185.1 uncultured Candidatus Obscuribacterales bacterium
GGTCGAAGCCCTTGGGCGCTTTGATGGAAAACGAAAATCCTTCCCATTTAAAGGTCTGCCTCTCGTCGAGAGTCGGCTCCACCGGTGCTTCTTTTGGCACTACCACATCGGGTGGTATGTCGGTAGCCTTCGGCGGAGTCTTTTCGTCATCGGCTGCTAGCGCGGCGGATCCAGAGAGGACAGAGAGGACGGAGACGACTAAGAACGCGAAGAGCAATTCAGCAGTTCGCGTGTTCGCTAGTTTCCAATACCGGAGCGGCTCCTGCACGGTCCCCGGCATCGACCCTACAGTTGGCGCAGGCAATCGACTGCAGGAGTGTCCCGCGCACTCAGGAAGTCTGGGTGTTGAAGAAGCTCGCATTCGTTTCCTCGCTCGGGTGGTCAGCAAACTCTTACAGCTATTACAGGGCAGACCGGGTGAGACCTGGTCGCTTCCAGCCAGTTGCAGACGCAATGGCACTGGGCAAAAACTGCTCTGATTCCGGATCGTAACTGAAAACTTCGCCAGTTTCAAATTTGTAGGTCCAACCATGAAGCGTCACCGCACCCCTCGCCAGCCTCGATGCTACGGAAGGATGAGTTCTAAGGTTCTCCAGTTGAACCAGAACGTTTTCCTGTACGGTCACGTTCAATAGCTCTTCCTCCTGCAGATGCGCGTAGTTTTCCTCTACAACTCTCCTGGTGGCTTCGGCATGTGAGAGCCACGAAGCTACTGCCGGCATGCTGCCGAGAGTCTCTGGATGCAGAACTCCCTTCATCGCTCCACAGTGAGAATGTCCGCAAATAACGATATGTTTAATTCCAAGAGCTACAAGTGCATACTCGATGGTCCCGCCTTCGCCACCATTGGCAGCACCATAAGCGGGCACCATATTTCCTGCATTCCTCAGGCAAAAAACGTCTCCCGGTCTGGCCTGTGTAATTAAATTAGGATCGATTCGCGAATCGGAGCAGGTTATGAGCAACGCCTCTGGATGCTGTCCATCAGCCAGGTCCTCAAAAAGGTCTTTCATTGAAAGAAAAACCTGCGAATGAAAATGGTGCAGACCTGCTATAAGCTTTTGCATGTTCGGTCTCCTCGCGTTGACGGAAGGAAAGAATGGAACCACACGAGACCTTCATCGGCTCCAAGAGGAATCCATAGAGCATCATCCCGATGTTCTCAAAACAACTACTAACAACCTCGTTTAACTCTGACTATACTACACAAACTGTGCTGGATATTGGGAATCGAGACTTTTCTTTTAAGGAAAGGGACCAAGGTCACGAACTATTACCGGATTGAGCGGCTTTAATTCCTGAAACGACTCCATCTGGCACTATATAACTTGAGAATTGATTGGCTCGGGCGCGTGAGCCCCTCGATCACTACTTCGACAAAATTACAGAGCGGACGTACATGACGGCTATCCTTGGAAATTGGAACGGTGTGATTTCACCGCTCGACGAGATCAAAGTCTCAGTGCTTGATCGGGCATTCCTCTTCGGCGACGCCATCTATGAGGTGATTCGCGTTTATGGTGGCAGGTTGTTTCACCTCCAGGACCATCTCGAGCGACTCAGTTCGAGCCTGCAAAAGATCGAGCTGCTCGGTGTCAGCACCGACGAGATTAGGAACAGATTGGAGTCGACTCTGAGCGCCAGCGGGCTCAACGAAGCCCTTGCTTACATCCAGGTGACGCGCGGAGTGGCTCAGCGAACTCATTTTTATCCGGATGCGTGTGAGCCGAACATCCTCATCTTCATCTCGCCCTTTGATGATGCGTTCGCAGAAGAAAGAGCCACCGGAGTTGGTGCCATCACTCATTTCGATCTACGCTGGGCTCGCAATGATATCAAGTCCACAAGCCTGCAAGCAAACTGCATCGGAGCTCAATTCGCCAGAGCGAACAATTGCCTCGAGGTAGTTTTCATCGACAAGGACGGGTTGATGACCGAGGGAAGTCACACATCGTTGTTCGGTATCAAGGACGGCAACTTGATTGTGGCACCGGCATCAACAAACGTTCTTCCAGGAATCACAAAGAAACAGATTCTTGAACTGGCCAATCAGTGCTCGGTACCGATAGTCGAGGAGCGCCTGCGCGAAAACCAACTGTACGAGCTGGACGAATTCTTCTTAGCTGGAACTCCTGAGGAGATCATCTCGATAGTGCGCCTCAACGAGAGCGTACTCGGCGATGGGCATCCAGGTCCCATTGTGAAGAAACTGCATGACGCCTTCCGACATAAACTCAAGCTGCAACTTTCACAACCGGCACTCTGACGCCACTACGATGGTGGCACGCAAAAGACACGAGCGCCAATCACCGGCTCCGCGACACCATTGAACGAGCATTCCCTGGAATTGTCAGGCAACTTCCAGGGAATGACGTGGCAGGCTCGCCCACAGGCAGAAGTCAGGGCAAAATGTGGCGAGGAGTTCGTTCGCAATAGGAGCTGCTTGCGGCCGACGATGTCAGCTCCACTCTCTTTCCACGCTAACTGGAATCTAGCAGGAATCGTTCGGGCTGAGCCTTATTGCCCGAGCCAACTGTCGTAACTACCGTTGTCGACCGTCGATTTTCCATCGCCGGCGAAATGCATCGAGCCGGCGGTGCGCATCGAGGTCACGCCCCCCGACAAATAGAGCTTGGTGAAGGTCTCGGCGTTATAGCCGTACGATTTCCCGGTCAGGTTCGTATAGAACAGGTGCTCGTGCAT
>CAYTDR010001153.1:0-2703 GCA_964436185.1 uncultured Candidatus Obscuribacterales bacterium
ACCGCGACATGGAGGATAAGCCAAAAGCCTCAAATATTCGAAAAAAAACGAACGACTTCACTACATAGCTTATTAGTATAAATAGCCAAGTACGACCTCATCTGTCGTATGATTGAGGAAGTTCTAGAGCTAAGTGTGACCAATGACAAGTGATGTAGTAGATCATCTAAGGAGGCTCGGTCCATGTCTTAGCGGACAATTGACTGATTCAATTCAGGATGCTTTTAGGCTCAGTAGAACAGCCGCGAGGAAGAGAGTGGAGCGTAGCAAGCTCGCCGGAGAAATCGTTGGGTTAGACAACATTCGTTTCAAGTACAACGAGCAGTTTCTTTATCCGCCAGAAGATGCTGGCACATTGAGACTACGCCAGTGTTTGCTAAAAGCCTTAGGAGAAGCAAAGTCTCCTCTTCGATACTGCCTGATGGGCATGCGTGCAAGAGGCGGTCTCATTCCAGAATCACTGTTTGAAACAATATCTGGTTTACCTTTTCAGGGTCCAGCAAAACTGAAGTCAGAAAGAGCGAAAGCAATGCTCTTTCAGTGGAGATTAATGAATCGTGTTGAAACTATAGCCGGTACATGTTTGCAGCTAAGTCCAGAGTTGTTTGCCGACTCTGTATCTCCTGAAAAAGTGCTGGCAAGAATGCATGCGGAGAACGCGGCATTAGCAGCAATAGCCGACTGGTTTCGACTTCAAGGCATCATTTCAGCGGAGACAATTTCGTTACGCAATAGTCAAACGGCACCACAATTTGGATTCCATGCATGGGATCTTGTGGCGCCCTCTTATATTCAACCCTTAGTCACTCATACCAAAGGAACTCCAGTTCCTGGATTTGTTGTCGCTGATGTTTGCCTTGGGCATGCCCTTACGTTAGAAGAGGTCCAGTACTTTATCAACAAGTGTGGCACGATACGGGCTCAGCTTACTAATCGCCCATTTATTCCAATGTTAGTGGCTCAATGGTTTGAACATGATGCATTTATGGCGGCGCGCAAGTACGGAATAGTATTTACAACTCCGCAGAACCTTTTCGGGAAACCGTTTGCACTTGCGTTAGATCAAATGACCCAACTCTTGGAAGTGCGGGAACAGGAACATCAAAGCAAAATTGCGGAACTTCTTGAGAGAATGGAACAATTCAGCCATCTTCAAGGACTGATAGGAAATATGAAAGGAACAATATTCGAGATGATTGTTGCTCACTGCATTACTGGTAGCGCCAGCGGTAAAGTATCGTATGGACGTACGTTCAAGGATCCGAACGATTCAACAGGCAAAGCCTACGATTCTGATGTTTTACTTTTAGAACCAGAAAGACGTGTTGTTGCTGTAGAGTGCAAAGGGAAAAATGAAGCCGGACGAGTAACGTTGGCTGAAGTTGATCATTGGTTTTGTAGAGTTGTGCCTTTGATTTATAAAGAGCTCAAACACGATCGCTGGTTTGAGCACGCGAAATTTGAATTTGAGTTTTGGACATCAACGGAATTTGAACAAGACGCACTATCCAAACTGCAAGCACTCTCAAAGACTAAGAAGTATACGATTGGGTGGAAAGACGCAGGAAAAGTACTTGAAGAAATAGATGCCACTAAGGATGGGAAACTAAAAATCCAATACAAAAATTGGTTTGTTAAATGATGCTGATTGCGAATCGAAGTTGATCGACATTTTGAGAAACCGAATATAAGCCCTTGAAAAGAACAGTGCAATACATTGAAGCGATACCACTTCTAATACCACGGCATACAGAATGACGGGAAGCTGAATCACATGAAAACGAAGTATCCAATGAAATCTGATAAATACTATATCTACTGTCCTCCGTTAAACAACAAGGTACTTGAAAAGCTTCGTTCAGAATTTTGGAAAAGTAGTGAAGATGTACTTCCCTACAACTTACACCAAATTTTCCCAACTTCTCCCAAGCCAGCAAGAGAAGCACTTGAGCAACTGGCTCGCAATTTTAAGAAAGAATCTGGATACGACTTCACACAATACACTGCCAGCGAAACCGAAGGACAAGACCACTTAGGTGCATTTTTGTGGGCTGAAGACTGTCTGAATAATGACTTTGTGGACAATCGTGCAATTGGCGGGCTTTGTTTTCGCTATAGAAAGAAATACTACGCACAGGAAGATTTCAATGGATGGGCTCTACAGTGGGTTTACATACATCCAAACCATCGACGAAATGGATTGCTGGCAAGCGCGTGGGACTATTTCAAAACCAAATACGGTGACTTTCTCATAGAAGATCCCTTTTCAATATCAATGTATTTTTTC
The DNA here is from genome assembly GCA_964436185.1 of uncultured Candidatus Obscuribacterales bacterium. Lineage (GTDB taxonomy): Bacteria > Cyanobacteriota > Vampirovibrionia > Obscuribacterales > Obscuribacteraceae > CAYTDR01. The sequence goes on from CAYTDR010001153.1 coordinate 2,288, forward strand.
ATAGCGAAAAACGGCTTTCCTCGACAGGCTCAGCAAGATTTTTACAACAACTCACCCGGACCGAAAGGTAAAATGTGGAGAGCGATTAACAGCATTGGGAGAACCGAATCTGCAATCGAATAGTTCCGATCAATTTATGGTCTGTCCCCCAAACCGTAGACAAAAAATTTTCTACGATGCGTCAGTAAGCGACCCGTATTTAGTTTCCACCTCCTCAGGTGTTTTATAATCTAATTTGCTATGAAGTCTTTTTCTGTTGTAGAAGATCTCTATGTAATTGTGAATCACTGAATTAATTGGCGCACTTCTCACTGGATTAAATGGCAGACATTTTACGGAATTATTTGTCAGGGACTGCCAAGAGATTTTGTCAAATGTTGTGTTCTGGCATTTTTTAGGCGGCCTCTTTTTCTTGT
>CAYTDR010001154.1:0-2699 GCA_964436185.1 uncultured Candidatus Obscuribacterales bacterium
GTCATTTGACCAGTACGTCGAATTATCGAACTATCGGATGACTTACCATCGCCTCTCTGATCGTTCGAGCTTGAACGGTTTGAACAAACCTTCGTGAAACAATTAGTATCGGACTATTTTTGAAAATTCCTGTCGTTGCGTCGAATGCTGGAGTTTTGTTGAATTTCATATTTGTGGCAGCATCTTCTGGGCTCGACTAGCTGTTATGCTAACGTTTCGAAGTATAGTGCTCCTTTGATTCTTAACGCATATAGACCCTAATAAGTATGCCCCAATCCACGAAGGCGAGACTGACAAAAGGATGTAAGAAGGTTCTCGAGGTGCTTCGAGACACCTCCGAACTCACCAGCGCTCAAGATATTCATGGACGAATGCGCCTTCACGATTCCAAGGCGCCGGGTTTAACGACAGTCTACCGTTCGTTGGAGTCGCTGGTATCCATGGGCTTGGTCCAAGCTGTTGATCTTGGCGACGGCGAGAGACGATACGAGCTGGTCAAGCCGGGAGAGCACCATCATCATTTGGTTTGCAGCACGTGTAAATCTAGCGTGCATTTGGACCAATGCCTCATCGAAGAGCTCGAAGAAGGCATCAGGCAAAAATACGGTTTCACTGTTGAAGGTCACATATTGGAGATCTTCGGGCAGTGCATGGCCTGTAGTTCGGATTAGCCACTATCACGTAGCCGGAACGGTTAGCTTGTGTGATTGAAGCTGTCAGGATGACCACTCCAATTCGCATCGTTTGCAGAATTGGGTCTCGAGGGCCAGTAAGCCCGCATCCGTTAGCTGATACGAGGCTGCGCTCGGAGCCGTATTGTCGTGTCGGAAACTTTTCTAACATCAGCGAACGACGAGAGCGTCGGGCGGTGACTTGCCTCGTGAACGGCAGATTCTTGTTTCGGCGGCCGGTTGTTGCTGTTGAGATGAAAGAATCTTGGATTTTTCGGGATGAGCCTGAGGGCATAAAATGATCGGGCGTTTAACCTCTCGCGTTAGCGGTTTGAAGTTGTATGAATTAATCAGGGCTAGGCATTCAGTCGTTTACGAAAATGGTTATCATTGGTAAAGTAGAGACTGGGCTCTTTGCAACCAGTAGTACTTCTCAGGCTCAGATCCACCACAACCAGGATTCTTCGATGACAATTTCAAACGAGCAACCCCTCGAATCTAGCCATGAACACTGCGACTCTGGCTCCTGCGTCGGTGAGTCCGTTCTGGTCAATCAGCGCATATTCTCCGGCTCCGAGATTCCGCTCAATCAGGGCGCAGAAACGACGCTCGAACGAACCGTCTCCTCGTTGGACAACCTTGGAATGATTGCTTCGATAGCTTGCCTCATCCATTGTCTGGCGATGCCATTCGTACTTGCGGCGTTGCCGTTCCTCGGGCTGCAATGGTTGAGCAACCATGAGTCACATCTTTATTTGGCTGTTTTTATCTGGTTGTTCGCGCTGTTTGCAATTGTGCCGGGTTATCTGCGTCATAAGAACAAGCTCATTCTCGCCGGAACAGCCATCGGTCTGGGACTGGTAACGTTCGGAGCGCTCGGGGCGCACTGCACGGTGGGCGAAGAGCTCGAGTTGCCCATTATGATCACCGGCAACCTTCTTCTGGTCACCGTTCACTGGAAGAATCGCAGCATGTTCAAGTGCTGTAGTCACTAATCACTAATAGACCCATCAAACCAATTCAGCGGAAGCCCCGCACTCTGCATCCGCATTCTGCGTTTGTTCGCTCACTTCATGTACATATAGACCGTAAGATCCGGAGGTGCTTGAATCGATCCTGGATACTTTCTCCACAACAGAATCTTTACCGTGGCTGGAAGCTTCGAAAAGGAAATGTCGTCGAGCTCCCTTTGCGCCGGACTCATGTTGTTGCAACCGCCGGTGCAGCCACAACTGTCTCCGCAATGAATCATTTGTTCGATTTTGACAGGTGATTTCGCGTTTGCGTTGTAGACGATGTTTTCCGACTCGCTGGTGGAAACGGATAAATACTCATATCCGAAGTCGCGGGCATTGTATGCCACCAAACCAAATCTGTTGATTGGGTTTCTGTCCTTGAGCTTGTGTTGCCACCGTTTGAGGTTCTCGTTGAAACGAGTTATGTCATATCCGATCTGCAGCGCTTGTTTTTGAGGGCAGTATCGAAGGGCATACGGACTCCAATAAAACGGGAAATCCGGCTTGCTAAGGTCATCTTCCTCAATCCGTTCTGTATCCCAGATCAAGGCTGACCAGGGATTGGCACCAATCAAGAGAAACGGATTGCAAATGAATCTTGCTTCTTCGGATTTTCCCTCGATGCTTCTATCTCCAGCACCGAATACGAATTGGCCATCTAATCCCCACCATGGCTTTCCATCAGTGATTTGTCCAAATATGCTTTCGCTTGCGTGGTAAGGATTGTTTAGAAGGGTCGAATATCTGCTGACCAGACCTTCTCTCATGCGTACAATTTCATCTCTGCTCATGCCGTCCAGTTCGATTGGCTCATTGAGCGTGACAGCTAGAGATTCAACCGTGCCAGGGCCAAGTTTCAACTCATTGTTGTTGCCGCTGGCAATGCATGATGTAGTTGTCAAACAAACGAATAAAAGCGAAATGACTTGCGTTGTAATGAGAGAGAGCTTCAGCAGATCCTACTCGCCTTTCTTTCCAGATTTGTTGTTCGTTGCAGGAGGAGAATAGACAA
>CAYTDR010001155.1:0-2693 GCA_964436185.1 uncultured Candidatus Obscuribacterales bacterium
AACGTCCCCTTTGCTACGTAGGCTTTCTCTGTAATAGTGACAACAGATGTTTCTTAATAGACACAATCGAAGAAAAGGCTCAGTGAGGAGGTCAAAATGTCCTGCCTGGTTGTCTCTCGTTTTTCCTCTCGGCGTCCCACCCCATCCACCTCCCCTTGACAAGCGGTCTTGTTTCGTGATTTTATTCTAGTGTACAATTTTAGACTGCGGTCAGTTAAATTTCCATAACATCCCCCCTGATTTCATAGGTATTTCCGTTCTAAACGTTAAGGCCTCAAGAAAAGGAAGCTCACTAATGAACTACATCTTGTCTATCCAGGAAAAGCTTTCTACGTCAGTTACCTACGACCGTTGCGTATCGTTCTTCTCTTTCGCTCTTAGTACTATCTTTTTGCTTGCGATGGTCGGTTATTTTTCGCAGATATTTTTCCTCAACTCTATGACGGATGCCACTCCCAGAAACGAGCATACGTCGCACAAATTCAAATCCATTGAGTTCGATTCGGTATAAGTCTTAATTGGAATGTTCAAAGGAGGGCATCTCGCTTAGCGGGGTGCCTTTCTTTTGTTTGCGGCTGTGACAGATTTGAACGATCTTCGTCGGTGCATGTAGCCATATGCGTGTAGTGGGAATGAGTTTTCTTGCGTGCTAAATGAACTTCACGGATTATTTGCTTGTCATTGGAGCCGTAGAAAAACCTCAAGGAAGGTTTTTCTTGATGCCCTGAACTCCTTCTCTCCAAAAACAAAGTTTCACGCGTTGTGGACGAACCTGGGACGTTCCTGCACTGTTTTCCGAGCAGTCGGTGCGGCTAAGAAAAACGAATTTGTCTGATTGTGTCCAGTAAGCCTATGAGAATGCATATAGGTCAGTATGTTGACGCTCCCCCACACAGTGCTCATTCGACTTTGCGTATTCGCGCAGAACTCTTGCGTGTATGGGAAACCCCTCTGCGTATAAGGATATTTTGGCGATTCGAGCCCGCTGGTTTAATACTTGCAGGGTAAACGAACGGCACCCGGTGTAGGTCAATCGATTCAGTGAACGGATTCGAGGTTTTTCAATGACAGTCTCTATGCAACCCACTCAAGCCTATCCTCAAGGACAAATGATCGGTTCGGTCCAGGAAGTTGTGGACATGAATTCGCTTGGTTGGCAAAATGACCCAAAAGCCAAGAAGCGCGAATCGAGGGTTGAGGTCGAAGAGATATTGATGGGTTTCGCCATCATCGGGTTGGAAGCTCCCGTAACTGCCAGACCGTCTGTGGCAGCCACGATGCCGGTCCAGCAGCGCCCGACAAAAGTGAGTGAGAACGCCGGCGCCACAGTGGAGCCGAAGGCGGTTGAGCTAGTTTCTCAAGGTGCCAAACAAGAGCAGCAGGAAGTTCTTGCTCGTCTGGAGCAATCAGCTAGCATGGCAGCAGCGATGGTCAGACTTCCGGGAGACAACTTGTTCCATCTTTCCGAGCTGCCGATCGCATTTCGGGCCGAGTCCGGTTTCCAGGTTCAAGACGTTGAAGACGTCGCCGTTTTCCTGGCTCGCAATGAAGCTCTTCTGGAGAAGTTCGACTACGGACGAATTTGGAAGAACGCTAGCGTGGCTGCCGTTGATCTGTCGAGCATCACACCTAAAATGTTTGACGAGCTGGTTCGTTTCTTGCTTCATTCCAAGATGGAGGAGGGACTTTCTACAATCGTCCTTGAAATGGATACAGAAAACGGTCAGCGAATCGTTGATGCGTTCCTTGCCGATCGACTCTCCAGAGAAGAAATGGGTCTGGCGTTAGGTGTGAGCTCCAGCAAAGGTTTAGTAGTTGCAGAAGAGATCCTGGACATTATTGATTTCAGCAAGAAGCTCAGAATCGATGTTCTGGTATCAGATTCTTCGAATTCCCATCCGCTTGAGGTCGCCAGAACAAGGCAAGAATTCGCCGATCAGCTGTTCTATCTATCGAAGAGCAGACCTGATGAGAAAATCCTGATCATCGCCTCAGGTAGTCTTGTCAATGGTGCTGAAATTGCTGAGTTCGGCTACCTGCCTTCCGTGACAGCTATTCTCAACGAGGCATTCGGTGTCAGCACTGCAACAGTGACTTTCATGGGAATGAAACAACCGGACGACACCACTCTCAGCACTCTGAAAGACGTGTTCAACTATGCGGCGATTGCACTCGAGTTGGAGTCATTGTCCTTCGTGGTGCCAGTCGCCACTGCCAGCGGTGCTCGTTACTTCGTTCACCTGCCGCAGGAGGCATGAGCTTAACCGATCTCGCCACCGTGGCGGACGTTCATTAATCTATTCGCGTGCCGGTCACAGATCGGCCACCAGCAAATGGCGGTGCAAATCGGTCCTCACTTTTTCTCAGGCGCTCAGGCGCGACCGTATAAGGCCAATATATTCGGTACCGTGCAGTCCGGCAATCTTGACGCTGTGATACTACCAGCAGTTCGCGCAAGTTTAATCGATCTCGCCAACTTGGCGGCCGTCACTAATCTAATCGCGTGCCGATCACTGATCGTTGCCTATACCTGCTGTACGCGGATGTTCTGCAGTTCCGGTTTCGAGTCCAGCAGTTCCTGAATCTGCGCTATATCCGTATCATCTGCTGCGAACAAGGTTTTGCGAATACTCAAAGCTCGCTCCAGGGCGTCTTTGGCTGCTTGGAAATCATTCTTCTGCACGTAACTGTCC
>CAYTDR010001156.1:0-2689 GCA_964436185.1 uncultured Candidatus Obscuribacterales bacterium
TCGGGCGCGTGCAACGACAAGAAATGTTTATCAGAGCGATACTTGATAAGGCGATACAACCTCAGACGTGGTCTCATTTGCCGCGAATGCTACAGATCGCTAGAGATTACATTCAGACAGATCTAAGTGCTGCTGACATCACTACGATGGCTGCTTTCATCAGGGCGGTTCCGAAGAGTAATCAGTTTCTCGTAATGTTGCCGGGCGAGTTTTCGGGTACAGGCGATTGGCAGACTAACCAGAAAGAGGTACGGCGGATGGTGGCAAAGATCACCGGAGCCGCATTCGTTGAAGCCGATAGACGAACGATGAAAGTAACCGTGTGCAATGCCAGCAGCAGCAAAGGACTTTCCAAGCAGGTTGTAAAGATTTTACGCGATAAGGGATATCGCTTGGCACGCGCCAAGTTTGATAAGGATAACTCTCAAGAGTCGCTTCCTATCTCTAAGATCATCGCTCAGCGAGGTAATCCTGAAGATGCCGCACTGGTCAAAGAAGACCTTGGTGGCAAGGGCGAGATAGTCAACGCCTCAGTTGGCGACATTGAAAGCGCGGTAACAGTAATCGTCGGCGATGACCTGACAGAAAGTGGAAAGACGAGTAAATGACCTAATTCAGGGTTTTGTATAGGCTTTTACTAACGAGTAGGCAAAATTAACAGATTCTTTTCTAGAGCATAATGACTATATGTGTCGGAATATTTTCTTCGCGGAGCCGCTTAGCAAGCTGATTTCGCAATTCATTACTAATTTATGCTAACCAAGATTGTTCAGACAATATTATGTTTCACTTGGAAACACTGCTTCTCTCCTACGATCTTTCGAGGTACAGTGAAATTATCGCCGGAACAAAAATCATATCAGCTGCCAATTTTAAAAGAGAGCGAGCGGTGGCATATAGGGGGAGTCGGCGATTGGAAGCACACATTAGGCAAAGGCAGGCAGCATGATCCATTACGTATACGCAACCAGGGGCGGTTATCTCTATCTCAAGGGTCGTTTCAACCATCAACCGAAAGTTGAAAACACCGACGAATTCGTTCTATCAGTTCCAGACAAAACACCACAGGCTCACATCGACACACTTGCACACAAGCGTTTCATGGATCATCTGAGACGTCCTCGCAAGGTTCAGCACGACAGACACCACAAAAAAGAATTGGCCACAGTCTAGTCTTTAATTTCAACAGTCAGATAAATCATTGGTAATCTCAGTTTCGCGTCAGGCAGAAACTGAGTTTTGCTTTATAAGCCAAAATTTTCTATTGAAGCAAAGAGGGCGAGCTATGCATCGCCCTCTCGTATTATCATCACTTATATCCGCGCTTGATGCGCTTTGAGAGCGAGCCGATAAAGAGCGTGCGAAAAGGAGACCAAGATCTTCTGGATTATCATCACTGATGTCCGCACATGATGCGCTTCGAGTGCGAGCCGACAAAGAGCGCGCGAAAAAGAGACCAAGATCTTCAGGATTATCATCACTGATGTCCGTACTTAATGCGCTTCAAGAGCGGCCCGATAAAGAGCGCGCGAAAAAGAGACCAAGATCTCCAGGATTATCATCACTGATTCCGCGCTTGATGCGCTTCGAGAGCGACGCGATAAAGAGCGCGCGAAAAGAGACCAAGATCCTCAGGATTATCATCACTGATGTCGGCACATGCTCGCTTCGACTACGAGCTGAAAAATATAAAGAGCGCGCAACAGAAGACCGAGATCTCTAGGTTCGATTAGCGTTGACTCCTCGACGCTTTAGAACGGCAGCCCAGGCCATCGGCTCGATCGTGCGATTCTGGATTTTCACTCCGTGAAACTGTGTCTCTTTCAAGGTGAGCAAATCGAATTCGTCACCCTCCAGCTCTCTGCAGAGGTCATGGGCACGAACCTTCGGAGGTCCCTCATCGCCGAGATCTCTTTCGTTGGCGTTGCCAGCGAGAACAACATATAGTCCATAGGGCGCCACCACTTTTGATAGTGTTTCTTGAAATCCCTTTAGATCGACCTGTCGACAGATATGGTATGTGCCACGGTCGAAAACGAATGGGAACGGCGCTCCCATGTCTGGCATCTTCGTTATATCCGCTTGAATAAAATTGATTTTTACTCCGGCCTTCTCGGCTTTCTCTCGAGCCTGTCGCAGAGCCTCTTCTGACAGGTCCACTCCAGTTACGTCGAAACCGTGTTTGGCAAGAAAGATAGCGTTGGTGCCCGTTCCGCACCCTAGCTCGAGCATTCTGCATGGACTGATTAAGCCCTCTGCCAGGAACTTTTCCAGCTCCTGAGAGGGCACACCAGAGTCCCATGGTGTGTTGGCTTCGACATAGCGCACATTCCAGTCAACTTCCATTCTATTCTCCATCACGACGCTCAGCAGTACGTGGCTGTTGCGCATTGCTTGATTGCTTGGCGATTCAAGGTGCAACGATCAACAGTCCACAAGAACTATCGACGAAGTGTCATCATATCTTTTTTGAGGCGCTAATCAATCTGCCCTATCATCTTACAGGCGCGCAGACCAACTTCGTCTAGCTGACGAACGGCACTCATGATGCAAAAACGTAACTGGGGTGCAAGGATTCGAACCTCGGATGCCTGGGCCAGAACCAGGTGCCTTACCACTTGGCGACACCCCAATCTTGCGTCTGAAAAGTGTATTGAGGTGCCGCCTAAATGTCAACGTTGGACAATCG
>CAYTDR010001157.1:0-2684 GCA_964436185.1 uncultured Candidatus Obscuribacterales bacterium
CAGTCGGAAAAACTGCGTTCTATTATTAGTAAGAACCAATCAACTCGTTTCGGTCGAGAGCACGGATTCGCCAATATCACCACATGGGAAGACTTTGACAAGTCCGTGCCGGTCAGAACATATGACGCCTTCAAACCTTATCTGGACCGATTGACCGCAGGCGACACCGAAGTCCTCACGGTGCAAACCCCATTTATGTTCGCAACTACCAGCGGTACTACAGGCGAACCGAAATACATTCCGATTACGAACGATTACATGGAGGAGTTTCGATATGCCTCCGTCGTCTCCGGATATCATCTCCTGCAGCATTGCCCGGGAATAACCGGTGGCACCGCTCTTAGCATGACATCCGCCGCAGAAGAAGGCCGGACACCATCAGGTATCCCTTATGGTGCCATGTCCGGAGCATTGTTCCAACGAGAATCCTTCTTAATGCGGAAGTTTATTTCGCCGATACCGTATGAAGCATACTTGATCAAGGACTACGAATCGCGCTATTACACAATCCTTCGTCTAGCGCTCTGCCAGCCGGTTTCATTCTTTTACACTCTGAATCCCAGCACTATTCAACTACTCTGCAGAAGACTGGGTCAATATGCGAACGACCTAGTATCAGATATCGCACACGGTACCACGACGCCACCGCAAGCCCTTGACCAGGGCACCGCCAACGCTATCAGTCATTTGACGAAACCAAATATGGTCCGTGCTCGAGAATTGGAGCGGTTGATCGTAGAGAACAGGTTTACGCCGGAATACATCTGGCCGATGTTGGCCGTTGTTTCATGCTGGACTAAGGCTGCAGCCGCGTTCTATCTCGCTGACTTTCCAAAGTACTTCGGGTCGGTGCCCATTCGAGACATTACATATGGTGCCAGCGAAGGTCGCGGCACTGTGTTCCTATCTCCTGACAAGCAAGCACTGGCACTGAATTCTCACTTCTACGAGTTCATTCCTGAAGCAGAAATTGACAGCATCAGCCCAACGGTTCTCCTTGCCGATCAACTGGTCAAGGGTGAAAACTACTACATACTCTTTACGACTTCCGGCGGCCTGTATCGCTACAACATCAACGATGTGGTGAAAGTGACCGGATTTCACAACGCCACGCCATTGCTCGAATTCCAATACAAAGGCGGAAACATCTCATCGTTTACCGGGGAAAAAATCACCGAGCTTCAGGTGACTGAATCGATGAGTAAGCTGCTGGCAGAATATCCACATGCCATCAGGTTTTTCGTCCTCATGCCGGAGTTTCGACCGGAGCCTCACTATCAGTTATGGGTTGAACCGGACGGCGCCGACTTTTCCAGCTCCGTGCTCCGCGATCTTGCAGATAGGTTCGATCGCATCCTTGGTTCTCTAAACATTGAATATCAGCTAAAAAGAGATTCGCAACGACTGGGCCCTGTCGTGCCATATCTGATCTCGACAGGGACTTATGAGTCTTTGAGACGTCACCTTGTCTCTCTGGGAACACCCGATTCGCAGATCAAGATCAGCCATCTCAACCCCAAGGAAGATTTGAAGTGTTATATCGAACAGCGTCTGGCGTCAACCACAGCGGCGCGATTAAGTTAAAGAGGTACTTTGGTTCCAAAATGGACGCAGAAGCAAAAAACCTCATACTGTCGCCATCGCTGCCTCTTATGGAGGCACCAAACAGACCGCTACGAGTGGCTCTGGTTTGCACCGGTCTCGGAAACATAAACAGGGGATTCGAGATATCGACCGCCCGTTGGTTTAAGGCTCTGCAACGCAATACCGACTGGGATGTCCAGCTGTTCTGCGGCGGCAGCTATCCTGAGGCGAAGTCGATCGCTAACGTGAAGCGAGACTCAAAACTTCTCAAACCGCTAATGCATCTCCCTTTCCTGGCGGAAAAAACCAGATGGGAGCTCACATACGTCGCAGAGCAACTCTCATTTTTGAATGGATTGCTTTTCGAGCTGAGAAAGTACGCGCCTGACATCCTATGGACCAAAGATGTCCCTCTGGCGCATCTGCTATGGGGACTCAAACCGATTTCCGGCCTCAACTACAAACTGATTTTCGCCAACGGCGGTGCTCTGAAACCCGCTAATTATCAATATTTCGATCGAATACAACAGCTTCATCTGACTGCTTATCAGGAAGCCGTTGAGTATGGAATTCCAGAAGCGAAGATGGATCTGGTGCCCAACTGCGTACTCATGGACGAAGCGGTATCAGCAGAAGATGACTTCCGCGCTAGCGAGGGTCTGTCACCCGACGATTATCTAATTCTTTGCGCTGCCGCCTGGAATAAATATCATAAGAGGATCGATTACCTGATTGAGGAAGTCGCCCAACTTAATGACCCTTCAGTCAAGCTGCTCCTTTTGGGAGTTCCGGAGCCGGATACCAATGAACTTATGGAAATGGGGCAGCGCTTGCTTGGCAACCGAGTTCTCTGGAGAACCTTGCCTCCTGAACGCGTTTCGTCGGTAATGCGCCAGGCGGATTTATTTATCCTGCCTAGCCTGATCGAAGGTCTTGGCAACGCATTAATCGAAGCTGCGATGGCTGGGATTCCGATAATTTGCCATCCGCATGGTGGCGCCAAGTTCATTTTGCAGGATGAATATTGGATGCATGATATTTCTACAAGAGGCGCCCTTGTCAAGAGAATTCGAGAACTCCGGCAAAACCCACCCAGCGCC
>CAYTDR010001158.1:0-2683 GCA_964436185.1 uncultured Candidatus Obscuribacterales bacterium
GTTGAGATATCACGACCTCTTGGCAAGCTGCAGTGATCTCTCGGCACTCTTCTTAGCCGTCAGTCTGCCTAGTAAGTTATAAGCTAAGCACCTTGATTTCCTGGAAAATTCTTGTATATATTGCCAAATGCTCTTTGCAATATCTCAACTAAATCTCAACACCCGACAACAACCTTTAAATCTGGCTTTCAAAAGAAGTTCCTGAGTTTCGCTCAGGACGATTCCTGACACCACTCGTGGTGTCGTTTAAGCGAGCTGATTTGTCACTTACGTGATCGGCCCGCTGTCTCTGTTCGTTCAGGCTGCACTCTGCACCTGGTAAACCTCAAAACACTAGGAGAGCTATCATGGCGCCTAAAGTCATTCCGCCGGATGATCCGAAATATCCTGCGATCCGACGTCGGTTGATCTGGACTTGGATGAAGACTATCTTTGGCTACTTGCTCATGGGTGGTCTCGTTCTTCTCGCCCTCTGGGGCTTCGGTTTCACGTACCAGTTCCAGGTCGGTTTCTCGACTCTCTGGATGCTACTGCCTCTGGTGATGTGGTGGTTCAGCGCCAAGGTGGCGTTGTACATCACCAAGTCGAAGCCCGCTGACCCCAGCATTCCTGAGCATAAGCGGCTCATCGACATCGTCGACCGTGCCTACGCCAAGAGCGGTCTCAAGTTCAAGCCGCCGGTCTATGTCTCGGACAATCCGCTGCCGAACGCCTTCGCCACCGGTCCGATTCACCGCAAAGCTGTCGTCGCGGCGACGCGTGGCTTGTTCGCAACGGGCATGACGGATGCCGAGATCGAAGCGGTGTTCGCCCACGAGCTCGGTCACGTGAAGAACTACGACGTCGCGATCAACTCGTTCCTCGCGATTCTCTCGTCTCTGTTCTTCATGATTGTTGATTCGGGCACGCGGCTGTTGCTTGGCACCATTCGCCTGTTCAAGAAGACCGTCGGACTGAATCCGGAACGCAAGGACTTCCTCACCGGCATCGTGGAATGGGTGGCGATGATGATCGTCTTCCGCATCACCGGTCAACTGACGCGCATCGTGCAACTGTTCGTGGTGCGCTCTCGTGAGTCCGGTGCTGACGCGACCGGCGCCATGATGACCGGCAAGCCGTGCGATCTGGCAACTGCGCTGTTGAAGCTGGTGGCATACGTGGAGAAGAATCGTCCGAAGGGCCGCGATCAGGAACTGTATCGCGCTGTTCGTCCGATGACCACGATTGACCCCATCTATGACGCCGTCGCCGAGGACGCCAAGCCGACCACGTGGTGGGAGTGGGTGAAGCAGACCTGGAAGTATCTCAACCTGACGCACCCGCCGGTCTCCGAGCGAGTGGCCATGTTGGAGAAGATGAACGGCGCGCCTTGCGATCTGCGCATCTAACCGGTATTGAGGACCTCAGGTAAACGATCAGTCGTTTTCCTGAGCATTCAAACTGCGGCGCCATATGAAGATCGGCTGACCGGCAAGGTAGCCGACTTCAAGTAATCCGCACCCAGGCGCCGCATGCCGACGCTAGCCCCGTCCAGCGCATGCGGCGCCCTTTATTGAGAATCAACCTAACTTGCGAGTTCGCTGTAAAAAGCCGGCGAATCTCCTCTAACCGACCTGCTCGCTCTCTGAGTGCGCAGAGGCAACTACTGGTGAACAGCCATGTCAGGCAAGATCAATCGAAGGTTAATGGTCGTGGGACTGGGCATCGCTGGATCGCTCGTCCTCGCCCTTATCTTGTTGGATGCTTTCAACCTCGGACCGCTCTCGTTCTCACGGTCGGTCTCGCTCAGTCACAACACACCGGATGCGGTGACAAGGTCGGCGCTCGACAAAAGGGCCGACCCCAATACGAAACTCAAGATCGTAGTCGGGCTCAAGCTTCGCAATGAGGCTGAGCTGGATGCCTTCTTGAAGGAAGTGTCTGATCCGAACTCTCCTTCATTCAAGAAGTATCTCAGTGCCGACGAATTTACTCGCCGGTTCTCACCCAGGCAGAATGATGTCGACAGAGTTGTAGCCTTTCTGCGCGAGTTTGGTATCACCGTAATCCAGGTGACTGCCAACCGCACACTGATCGAGGCGGAAGGAACCGTCCAGCAGTTGGAAAGGGCTTTCGCTGTCGAAATCAACGAGTATTCGCTGGTGACGGCGGAAGGCAGCAAGACGTTCTTGAGCAATGCCCGGGACCCCAGCGTTCCGCTCATGCTCATACCGATCGTGCAGTCCGTGATTGGCTTGAACACCTATGATGAGCTGGAGAGCCGCTCACGAGTCGAGCCGCACGTTCCGGCGAGCACAACGGTTCCCTCCGGCTTGTCACCGCAAGATGTGGCAAGCATCTACGACTTCCCGAATGCGAACAACTCGGGAGCCAAGTCCAGGCTCACCGGCGCCGGCCGCACCATTGCCATAGCCACCGCTCACAGTTACGACCTGAAGGACGTTGAGGAGTACTGGCGGACCTTCGGTATCAAGCGCACCGGAAAGATCAAGGACGTACATGTCGGTGGTGTCTCGACCAAGCTCAACGGTGAGACGACGCTTGACCTGGAGACAGCCAGCGCGCAAGCACCGGGCGCAGACATCATCATGTACATGGCGGTCGATGCCAAGTTCACCAACTGCACTCTCACCTACAACAAGGTGGTGACGGACAACATCGCCGACGTCATATCGATCAGTTG
>CAYTDR010001159.1:0-2681 GCA_964436185.1 uncultured Candidatus Obscuribacterales bacterium
TGAATCTTGTTCGGGTATTGCCACCCGAGAAATATGATCAACTAATGGCTGACATAAAGGCGGGCCGCATCGATTCAGCTCAATTGCAAGGCCACCAGATGAACGGCATGGACCATAGCAAAATGGATCACAGCAATATGGATCACGGCAATATGCCTGGAATGGATCACAGCAAGATGGATCACGGCAATACGCCCGGAATGGACCACAGCAAGATGAAGAACGCACCTACTCCCGAAACAGATCACAGCAAGATGGATCAATGAAGAGGATCTTGGCTGCGACCGCGCGTATCCGCACTATCGCTGACAAGTTGAACACCAGCAAGAGTAGCCAGCAACTCCGGCGCCAGCGCCGGCAGCAGGTGAACAGGACTTCTGAACATTGGTGAACTCCACTTCTGAAAATGACAACCTTGGCACCCAGGAGTCCCCAGCCATCATTTTGGGCAAAGTCTAAAGAAGCAAAGGCAAAATCTGCAGGTAAAGCTCAACTCAACAAGTCAACGACTACGGCTCAAAATGTAGTTTTCAAGAAGAACTACTGAACCGCAAAACTCCCCACCGGCAAAGCCCAGAAACCTCGACATTCGTACTCGTGAATATCTCACCTCCGCGGCTTTCTGGACGAGCGCCTGAGTATCCTGATGCGCTAGCTGATTTCCTGACCCGGTGAAGTCTAACCGAGGATGCAACCTGGGTGGCCTAAAACTTGCGGACTCATTGTTCGCAGGCACACGTAGATATTCCTACTATCACCAAAATTGTAGGGGGAGTGTAGGGGGAGAATTTTGTTAAGTCTCGAAAGCCTTGGGCGGTGAGAGACTCGAACTCCCAACCCCTTCGGTGTAAATGAACCGCCAATGGGATCAATGTAGGACAAAGGGCGATGCTTGTTTATTTTGAAAGCAATTGCAGAGCTGGAAGAGAAAAACAGCACTGGGATAGCTGCTCAGCACAACGCAGCGTGAAACAAGAATCTTACGGTTGGAGCTGATTCCAGAAGCCATTCTTCTTGCTATGCGAAATGCGCAATTGAGCAGTGTAGTCATCATGAGAAATTTGCCGCCCCCATTGTTTGATTTTGGGTGCCATCGAATCTAGCTTCCGAAAGTGGTCAGCGGCCTGCTGATAGAAAGTCGATCGTGCTCTGAGCAAAATTGAGTCAATCAGCACCCTGTAGATGATGCTGGCTGCAACATAGCGTTCATCAGACTCCAGTGCTTCGGCGACGAAAATCAAAGTCCCAAAATTGATGCCATTCAACAAATTCGCTCTTTGCACCACATAGTTGGATGCATCTTCGAGCCGTCCGACCTGGACGAGGAATTTGAGATCCACAGGTGAGTATCCTGTTCCTTGATTTATCAATCTAGCTTCATCTTGGATTATGCGGTCTCTGTTCTCTCGCCCAATTATGTTTAGCAAGGTCTCAAATGAATCCAAGTTCCGGTCTTGATGGAAGTGCCGCCAAGCAAGCTTAGCCGACTCCTCAGAGTTATTACTCTGCTTGAGAATTTCCTGCAGGAGTTTCTCGAAACCCCAAACAGGTCTGCATTCTTGTTTAGGAATCCTTTCCATCCATTCAAGTGCACAATCTGCATCGCCAGATTGCAAGTAAACTTCAGCAATCTTGACCATGTTCGCCTGTGAAATTTCCTTTTCCAGAAGCCATGCACATTTTTCGTACAGCTCCGCATCATGTATCTGTCTTGCCATTGACTGCACAATGAGTACAGATCCCCGATTCTCAGGTAAGTACAAACGGCCGTTCGTCATTCCGATCATTCGCGAGATAAAATGCCGAATAGTTTCTGCTGGCAGCTGAGCAGTGTTTTTCATCAGTCCAAAGCGAACACCATAACCGTCGTCGTCGGAAAGTTTTGCCGCAAGATCAAAGACAAAGTCTTTGTCTTCAATTTGTTTCGCATAGTACCAGAACAAGTCGCTCGCCTCATACCCGAATACATCACCGACCATGCCGTCATCGTCGCAGTTTTCCATGATATGTTCATCTAATTCAAAGAATTTTGCCACCAATTCAATCCCTTGCATTGGATCAGCTATCGACGACTTTATGTCGCTTAGCAACGAACTGAGCTTGCGCGATAACGCGGACAGCCTACGCCAGTCATAAAACTCGTCATTGTTATTGAAGGCATCGAGTTTCTTGAGGAAGCGCTCTAATTGTTCATCCGGCTTGGAAATTAACTGTCCAATCATGTCTGATGCTTCTGGACTTCTAGTGGATAACTCAAGTATTGCAGCAGCAAGCGACTTAGTGTCTAACTCAAGAAGTCTGTTGCGTTGCTCGCTTTTGGACATTTTAGGTTGCACAAGATTACTTGGTGTACGCGCTGTTCTTCTACGCACCATTCTCGTCCTCCACAGAACAATGAGCACTGAATACCACTGCGGTGTATCGAATGTATATGCTGGCAGCGCTCCTCGTTTATTATCGAACATTTCAGATTTCGTACAATTGGATCCGTCTAAGTCTGCGATAAGCCGGGTTCTGCTATATGCTTATAGCTAGCTAGCTGAATCCTAATTTAGATGGATTGAGCAAGATCCAAAGAGCTTTCGAAGGCATATGCGAGGTCGTTATGGCAAGATTTAGACCGAGATTCTTGACCCTGGAGGAGGTTGTGATCACAAGAGAAGGAGAATACGCGCATATTG
>CAYTDR010001160.1:0-2672 GCA_964436185.1 uncultured Candidatus Obscuribacterales bacterium
ATACTCTTAGTTTTGGCTGCAGTAACATTTTGGGGTATACGAAGCGTTGGCGGGCTCGAAACCGAACTGAAGAGTGGAGCGCGGACTGAAAATAAAGCGGATTCATTCGATAACCCATTACCAGAGCTTCATGAATTGAAGCCGGATCCCAGCAGTTGCAATGATTGGAAAGCATTCTTTGTTTTGAAGAATTGCGATGCTGACGTGCCATACCTCAAAGAGCTGTGTAAATACCCGGTCGAGCAACTGCTGCTTATTGATACCACGCTCGATGACGAGGGGCTGAAGGCAATTTCTGAAATCAAATCGTTGCGGCTACTTAACGTTACCGGTTCAAATAGGATAACTGACGCAGGAATTGCGTATCTGGGCAAGTTACCTGGTCTCCGCGACCTGGTGCTCAATTTTACTCGAACTGATGGCTCTTGCCTGAAAGAACTTAGTCATTTACCGCTCACAGGTCTCTGGCTGAGCTCCTGCGAAGACTTGAAACCAGATAATGTCGACGCGTTGGCGAACTTTAAAAAGTTAGAGTTCCTGAACATGGATTACCAGCAGCCAGTCACCAAACGCGAGCTTGAAATCGTTTCGAAGTTACCCAGACTCAAGTATTTGTCACTTAAGAAAGTGCACTTCGAAAAGAGCGCGTTCGAGCAACTGGGGCACCTCAATTTAGACAGACTTTCGTTGTCTGGCTCCAATTTAGATGGTCGAGACTTGACCATTTTAAGTTCGCGAACTATCGTTCTCCGCAAAGGAGACGTGTCTGAACAGCGCATATCAGAGTTTCTCGCTCGCAACCCGGGCTCAAGGGTTAAGTTCATGGGACCTCAGGACCTTTCTGAATGAGTGACTCTGTCTCATCGCATTCTAGCAACAGCAAAGACTTTCTAGAGTCGCCGCATTCGAGATATGAAATAGAATCATTTATTGCCACTGGAGGCATGGGAGCAGTCTACAAGGCTTACGATAGTGTTCTTAAACGAACAGTGGTTCTGAAGGTTTTCAAATCGGACAGATGGACAGCTCAACAGTTCGTGCGCTTTCAGACCGAGGCCAAAATTACCAGTAGTCTCGCGAACAAACACATCGCCACCATATATGATTTCGGCGTCAGTGATAAGAACGCACCGTATTTGGTGGTAGAGTATATCGATGGCAGGGACCTGAGCAAAATCCTGGAGGAAGGTCCGCTGGCTATTGATAGAGCTATCAAAATGTCTCACCAAATCTGTGTTGCCCTGGCGTTTGCTCATGGAAAGGGATTGATCCACAGAGATCTGAAACCAAGCAACATCATGGTTCTCGACTCTGATGATGGCGAGATAGTAAAGATTATCGATTTTGGGCTGGCCCAACAAATGGAGGAACCCGGATCTCGGACCCTCACCGATTCGGAAGTGATACGAGGAAGTCCACCCTATCTAAGTCCGGAGCAAATAAGAAAGCTTCCTCTGGATAATCGTTCTGACATTTATTCATTTGGTTGCCTTCTCTTTGAGATGCTTTCCGGATACCCTCCTTTTCGTGCCGATAGCCTGTTAGAGCTTCTAAATCTGCATCTACACGAGCCACCACCTGTACTGGCAGATGAGGAAGCAGAACCGTGGCGTAAGAGACTGTACGGAGTCATTTCTACTTGTCTAGTGAAAGACAGAGATTGGCGTTATGATTCAATCGAGCGCGTTCTGGATCAGCTCGAGATGGTTGCTACGGATTTTGAGGATAGCGATCTGGCCGCACTCGCACAGCAGCGAAAACAGCTCGTTGACGGACGTGAGCCCAACAAGAGCCGGACCTTTACGGGACTCAAACTGATGATCTTGTTGGCGATACTTCTTGCAGGGCTTGGAGGGAGTTATTACTTTGTTACGCACTTTGACAAGAAGCCCTCGGTGAAACCGATTACGTCTCTGTCGTCGAGGTTGGAGCTCGACCATCCGATGATTCTTAAAGATTTGCTGCCCACGGATCCATACAAAGTCTCCGCGCTAGACCCGCCACCAGAGCTGCGTTTAGTGAAGGGCTCGCTTAAACTAACCAGAGTGCGATTGAATGAGAGCTATCTCTCGAGATTGAGTCAGTATCCAATAGTTCAGCTGGAAATCAGCCAAACGAATTTAACCAATGAAGGATTGAGGTCGATTGGACGGATTAGTTCGTTGGAGAGCCTGAACATCTCAGATTCACATGATGTCACCGACGAAGGTCTCAACAATCTTTCCCGCTTGGTAAAGGTGGAAAAGCTTAACTTGTCTGGTATCGATCGACTTGATGGGTCCGGACTTCGAGCCCTGAAAGATCTTCCGATTAAGTGTTTATGGTTGAGCCAGTGCGATAATTTGCAGGCTGAAAAAATGGTCTGGCTATATGAGTATAAGCATCTGCAGAAACTCTACCGCAATCACGCTGGTGTGACTTCTAAGGAGCTGGAAGTGATATCGAAAATTCCGACTCTGGATGTGCTCAGCCTGGACAAATCAGACTTTGAAAAGGGATTTGTCTCGCAATTGGCCAAGTTTAAACAGATAACATATCTATCGTTGAGAGGGGCTCACCTGGAGAAGGAGAACTTGCAGGAACTAGGCGGACTTAGTCGTTTGAGAATCCTGGATCTTTCCTATTGTGCAGGTGTATCCGATGAGCAACTCGGAGAGCTGAAGCGAAGGCTT
>CAYTDR010001161.1:0-2672 GCA_964436185.1 uncultured Candidatus Obscuribacterales bacterium
CGTGATTATTGTGGTGGCAGGCTGGCGGATGTGAGCACATCTTCAAATGAGCGCTTGTTGACGTTAGGAGGCAGCTCTGACCAGGGCCAAACCGACCCGATCGTCAAATATGAATAATCCATTATGTCAGAGTTGGAGGCTATTTCCCGCATTAATGCTGACACCGTGCTCGAATTGCCGATTGCGGGGCCATTTAATGTTGCAGGCAAGTGGAGCAACCAAGCTTTATCGTATACTCGATTCGGTCAATCCATCGCCTTCAAACGGTGCGGTTGCCAACTTGCGCTCTAATCGCAGAGGCGTGATCGGAGCATTCAAGCAAGAGCTAATTTTTAGAAAAGAACCGCGGTTCAAAGGGGAAAAAATGGCAATAGAATTGAAAAAGCCGCTACCAATAGGTTTTGATTCACTTCCGATTCTCGACTTGAGCCAGCCCCGTACTCATGCCGAGTCAAACCAGGTTCTTGCCGAGCTACGACAAAAAAGTCCTGTGTGCCAAATTCAGCCGATTAATCTATTAGGATTCTTGCGATGGAACGAATGCGACGCCATTCTGCGAGACTTTAAAACGTTCTCCGTAGAATTCCAGCACACGAACCCCATACCAGGCGCGGAAGAAGAGACGAAAATAGACACTCTTCTAAGAGAAGATCCGCCCAAGCACACGCGCGTCAGGACCTTGATGCAACAAGCGTTCACGCCGCAGCGTGTAGCGGCAATGGAAGGCCATACTCGCGACATCGCTCGCAAACTGATCGAAGATATCTTGGCACAAGGAAACGAGTGCGAGTTTATGCACCAGTTTGCGTTGCCTCTTCCCTCCACTGTTATGTCCGGACTCTTGGGTGTTGATCCCTCAATGGCAGAGACATTTAAACGTTGGGCCGATTCGATGATGGGTGGCAGCACCGCTCACGCTATCAAAGACGAAGCGGCTCGCCAAGCTCGATACAAAGAATTAGCAACTGATGCAATTGACATGGACGCGTACCTAAAGACGATACTCGAGGAACGCAAGAAATCTCCCCAGCATGATCTTACTAGCTACCTGATCGAAGCTGCCGAAGGTGGTGACAAGCTCACCGAGAAAGAAGTTTTGACCTTGATGAAGCTTTCGGTAATTGCAGGCAACGATCTTACTACCAAGGCTCTGGGTGGGTTGATGGATTGTCTGCTCAAGCATCCCGATCAGATGCAGCTTGTTGCAAACGATCTATCATTGATTGCAAATGCCTTTGAAGAGAGCCTCCGATATAGCGGACCGGTTCTAACCCTCCAACGCCAGGCTTTGCGAGAGATAGAGATCGGCGGCATAAAAGTTCCAGCAGGTTGCACGGTCGGCCCGATCGTCGCTTCCGCCAATCACGATGAGACCATCTTCGAGAATCCCGGCAAATTCGACATACGCCGGAAACTTCCCCGAATCCTCAGTTTCAGTAGTGGCAATCATCAATGCATCGGTCAGCCGCTGGCTCGTCTTGAAGCTCGTGTCGGCTTCGAAGAGTGGTTTACTCGTGTCGCATCATTCACCAACAACGGACAGTCTACCGCAGTAAATAGCATCGGATTGCGCGGACCAGAAACATTGCCCGTCAAATTTGAACGTAAGACCGCTTCAGTATCGGCCACACCAGCCGGCGATAGCGTCACCAAAGCAGTCGCTACTGCAGAGAAAATCGCGAACATGTCCGACGAACAACTCGGCTTGGACAAGCGCCAGCAGATTACAGTCAAGGTGGCGATGGTTAGAGAAGTAAGCAATTCAACCAAACTCTTCAGATTGATCCATCCGACTGGTGGGCTTCTTCCCAAGTTCACCCCAGGAAGCCATATTGTCATTCACATGCGTGATGGTGGCAAAGTTCATCGCAACGCCTACTCTTTGATCAATTCCGGTTATGGAGACGGACTGGTCTATTTCATTGCAGTGCAGCTTTCTGATAAGGGCAAAGGTGGCTCTAAGTACATGCATGAAAAAGTGGAGCGAGGCTCGGAGCTGAACATTTCGATCCCTGCTAATTGTTTTCCACCAGCAGACCATGCCACCAAACATTTGCTCATCGCTGGTGGTATCGGAATCACTCCGCTTATTGCACATCGATCCCACCTCAAACTGCGCGAAGAGCGGGTTGAGCTGCATTACACGTTCCGCAGCACGGAAACCGCAGCCTTTGCTGCAGATCTGGAATTCCAGAATGATCCTGATGTTCATTTGTACGACGGCAGTCTCGGTCGTAAGCTTGACATACCTGCACTCATCGCGCGCCAGCCTGAGGGAACGCACTTGTACACATGCGGTCCTGCTGGATTGATGGATGCTGCGATTTCTGCAGCAGAAGCAAACGGTTGGCCGCCAGAAACAATTCACGTAGAACGGTTTGGTGCCGCACCCAAAAAAGGCGATCAGTCATTTGCAGTGCTATGTAGTAGATCGGAAAAAACAATCGAAGTCGGAGCTACAGAATCGATTCTCGATTGTTTGGAGAAAGCCGGAATTGAAGTGCCATTCGGATGCCGCGCTGGAACTTGCGGCACATGCGAAGTCGAAGTAATGTCGGGAACAATCATCCATCGGGATCATGTTCTTTCCGCCGCTGAGCAAGCAAGCGGCAAGAAAATCATGACGTGTGTTTCGCGAGGAAGCGATTGCCTCACGCTGGATATTTGAGTTG
>CAYTDR010001162.1:0-2671 GCA_964436185.1 uncultured Candidatus Obscuribacterales bacterium
GTCCTTCTTCCGATTCCATTGCCGGAGATGGACTTTCCTCTGCTACCGACGCATCATCAGAAAGTTTGTTTACAAATCTAACCACACTTGGCCGCGCATCGGCATACTTCGATCTTCCTTTTGGCGACACATAGTTTCGAACATATAAGCCTGTACCAACAGGATTGAGCTTTACTCCTTCTTCAACGGTTTTGCCCTTGAGCTGACTTTCTAAATTGTCTGCTACCTGGTCTAGCGTGTCCTGTCGATTCTGTGACCAGCTCTTGTATTCTTTCGACTTCTCTTCCGATAATTGTTCTTCGACCTTCGCTCTATCTTCGGCCTCTTTTCGAATCTGGTCGGCTTGATCCTTTACATATTGCTGATCGACCGGTCTCAAGCGCCATATGGGTGCCATCTGACCTCTCACCGTGCCTCGGTCGTCCGCGTACGGACCACCGCTGTATAGATAACGAATCTCGTCCTCTGCACGCGCCTTGATTCTTCGCGCTTTGACTTTGCCTGACTCAACGACGTTTTTCGCTAGATCGTCTGCATAATCTCTGTTTCTGCTTTTCTCCATCTCTGCCTGACGACGAATCATCATCAAAGCACTATCGAACTGCTTGCTGTTCTCTCCGGGCGGCTGTTCTGCGGGTCTTTTTGAAGCTGATGGCAAAACCGCCAGTCGCGGGCTCTCTAATGGCACGTTGTAAGCCAGGAGGGCTCTGCGGCAGAATCCTGACACTACACCATACGGCTCGAGCTGATAGCACATCTGGTACTGCTTCATCGCTTCTTTGTGCCGCTTCAAATGGACAAGACAGTTGGCCAGATAGTAGCGAGACATTGCGTCGCTTGGATTCTGCTTGGCGGCTTGCTCGAAATACTTTTCTGCGAATCCGTAATTCCTGGCTTTGAACTGACTCAGACCAATCTTGTAGGCGCTGTTCCCGCTATGGCCAGCAGCTAGAGCCGCTGACTGATTCGCTACAATCAACAAGGAAACCAGAAGAGCCGAGCCAAGAGTACGCATAGTTCGATCATTTCGCTCAAAGGTACTATTGTAAACATTATTTCATAGATTTCAAGAGCTGTCTCAAGTTTGAGCGGTTATTCTATAGTGAAATAAAGTCCTGTTTTTTCGCCGTTCTTCCTCTTGCTCCTCACGCTAACTCCGTCATGATGAGATTCTCGCAAATGGTCAAACTGTCGCTTACCAACAGTTTCTCGGTGTTGAACCACCAGGAGATGAGGAGAACGGCAGCCAGCGGTCTGCATTTGCTCTCGCTGCTGTTAGTCCTGGGGGTAATGAACTCTGCGCCGGCCGTGGCTACAGCGGAGCTGGACTCGGGCTCTACCGTCGACAATTCGGAGCAACAAAATACGGGCACGGCGAATACAGCGGATTCCGCACCCTCCATTACGGATCGCCCAATAGAGCTCTATCAGCCAACTCCGCCACCTCCACTTGAAAGACCTGTCACCTTGTACTCGTCGAAAAGTGCACCGTTAAACGTCGCACCGCGAAGAGTGGAGGACGCTCACCATGGAGCCACCTTTACTTTCTCAGTACCACTGATGGTGGCAGGTTCGAAAGTACCCCATGTTCCTTCTGACATTCCCGACCCTCCTTCAAATATTCTCTTGCCTCCGCCATCAGGCAGTGGACAAGCGCTTACTCCGTTGGCTTGGCGCTCTCTTGCTTTGGCACTGCCTGCGCAGAAAACTGATTCGACTCACTTGAAAGCCGTGATCAAGATGCCTGCTCCTAAATGTCTCGAATCTGCTCTGCAAGAATGCTCGTCCCTCGGTCTGGCGATACGGGATCAGGCATTGCCCGCAGGGCAATTGCTCTTTTCTCTGGATAATGAAGCAACATCGCGCAGATCGTCGCTCTTGATTGTTATCGTGCCGGTAGACAATACAACTTCCGAGATGCACGTTAAGATTCTAGCTCGTGGTGCTTCGTCATTCATGCCGCTTGTCAATCAGTTGATTGGTACAATGTCAGCCAGAGGCCAACAGACCAATCTTCTCTAACATGGCGGAACCACAGGCGCAACGACCATACCTAATCGGCATAACCGGCACCATCGGCGCTGGCAAATCCACTGTCGGAAAAATTCTCGAAAGCCGAGGAATCCCTGTCATCGACACAGACAAGGTCGTTCATGAACTATTGAAAACCGACCACGGCGCCAAGAATGCTATTCGCGATCGGTTCGGCGACAGCACTATTACCCTGGACGAGAACGGACAAGAAACTGTTGATAGAGTTGCACTTGGGAAAGTCGTATTCTCGGACGGAGAAGCAAGAAAGGCTTTGGAAGCCATTTTACATCCTCTGGTTATCCTCGAGTGCAGACGAAAAGTAGCTGCTCTAACTTCGCCTCTTATTGCAATACTCGTTCCTCTACTTTTCGAAGCAAACCTGGAAAGCGAGTATGACGAAATCTGGTGCATCTACACCGAGGAAGAAACCCTTAGAGAGCGCCTCAGGAAGAGAGACAAAATGAGCTCGGCAGAGATTGACAATCGCCTCGCCACCCAGCTCTCACAAGAAGAAAAGATGCGTCGCAGTAAGCATGTAATCGATAACTCTCACTCAGAAAGCAAGACAGCAGAGAACATCGATGCTATTCTCCTGCACCTAAACGTAGTCCAAAAGCCTTGATTGATTCCTCTGCGT
>CAYTDR010001163.1:0-2666 GCA_964436185.1 uncultured Candidatus Obscuribacterales bacterium
GGAAGCGCTGATCAATCGATGCTGCAAGGAAATCTGAATCAGTGGCCAGGACAGCCGCTGCAGGGGAATGTCGGCGGCAATGCACCGATGACGCTCGGTGCGACCAATGACCCTGATGGCGGGCAGCTGGACATCGAATGGGACCGCTGGCGCAACACGCTCATTCAAACGATTCAGGCAAATGTGGTGCAGAAGATCAATGTTCACGACAATGTGCACTTCGTTTGGGATGCCCGCACACAGATGATGCAAAGTCGCTATCCAAGCGGAACTTCAGCATGGTATTCGCTGGCGGTTCTACCCAATCGACAGATCATCAATGTGAGGCTTACGCAGTCATCGCGTTTTTCATCCTACGATCAAGCGGTACTACAGGCGATTAACGAATTGCAGGGAAACAAAATTCTCCGATACCCGAAAGGTTCAAAACGACAGATCGTCACTCAAGAGGCGAACGTGAGTACTGCGGCTCAATCCAGCACGCAAACTTTCCAGTTCGGTGATGTGGAAAGGCAACGTTATTAGTGCTCAAAACGATCTCAAAGAGTCAGAAGTAGACGGCCGCGTGTCTTCATTTGCTGCCAATCGAGTTTGAACGCGTCAACGAGCGGACTACCCTTAGTCCCACCTTCGCCGGACCGTGCTGACCGAAGCAATTCTTGCTTGCAATCGACTAGTAAACGGACAGAAAAGTTGAATACTTTCGACGCTAACGGGGAATCTTAGGCCTGATCGGTTTAAAACCATTTATTGAGACTCTGAGAAAAACTTTTGGGAGGTTCGATGTTTCGTAAATTAGTAACTCACTGCAGAAAAAAACAGAATCGACGACGGGCGACAGTTTTATCCCTTGCACTATCTGCGGTGTTTTCGATACTTGCAGCCCAGCCAAGTCTCGCTTTGGAAGGTGAACCTGAACGTCAGTTTGTTTTGGAAGGGCTGGACGGCGTGCATGTTATGGTTCCCGCGATAACCGGCCTGGATGTAGATCGAGCCGACCTCGCTCGTGCAGTTGAAGAACGGATCAAGCCCTCAGGGTTGAAGGTGATTGACGACAAGGAGTATCTCAACTACACCGATGTCAAATCGCTAGTTGTCAGACTCATACCGCTGAAACATGGTGGCAAGACGTTCTTCTCTCTCAACCTTGATCTTACTCAGATGATTTACCTTCAGGACAAGGACTCACGTAAAGTGGACGTGTCGATGTGGGACGATGATACAGTCGGGCTCGTCGACTCAAACAAAGAAGGCGAGATCAGAGAAGATGTCCTCAAGCGCGTAGACAAGTTTGTCGGTATGTGGCGTCGAGCCAATGGAGACGCCGGACTAAAGAAACCAAACTAGGCACCAAAGCCAGTATCAATATCCGAGAACGCTCGACTTACTGGCCTATCGCTGCAGCCAGCTTTCTGTACGTGGCTTTGCCTATTGAAGTGAAGAAAGACTTTTCGAAGCGACGGATCTCGGAGGGATTCCCTTCCAGCCAGAGATACCCGCAGCCGGATTCGCTGGGAGCTTGAGGAAGGACCACCAATGCTTCGCGTTTACTTCTACGCCCTAAGGCGTCGATGAATTTCATTCGTCCGATTACTACAGTACGCGAGCCGTCTTCCCCTTCTACGCCGCGCAGCTCCCATTTGCTTGCGTCCATATCCATGATGACACCATCCCTGGTGAGATAGCCACCAAAGACAAAGGACAAGCAGAGCACATCCCACATTGCACCATCATCAATACCTTTTGCCGGATCGCCGGTGATATTGAGCGGACGTCCTTGTCCATCATCGAATTTTTCGGAGAGCACGGTGGCCATTATTTCTATATCTTCGGGGATGAACTTTTGACCTGACTGCTCGTAGCAAATCATGGCGAAAGTTCCACGAGCCTGATACTCGAGATAGTTATTCGATAGCTCACCCGCCTCACGCGCAGACCAGAGAAACCCATCCGGAAGGGTCATCTTCTCGATAATCCCCTGGTTCTCGATTTCTAGTTCACTCACTGAAATTGCCTCCGGCTTCGACAGATATGCATCCACGATTTACTAGTTTACAGAAGACCCATCTGGTTTGTTGGCGATCTCAAAACTGAGAAACTTCGCTAAACGCTAAGCACAAATCGTCATGCAGCAACCGATCGAAACAACCGATCAAACAGCATTCATCTCGACAACATACTAGATCTTCTCAGACCGGTCAGCCAAGCTTAGATGCTCAAGATGTCTTTTGCTCGAGTTGAGAGTTCGTATCCTCGATGGGCGAAATCGAATCCACTCGACTGACCAACTCGCTAGCAACCAGTCTATGCTTCAATCCCAGTCCATGAACAGCCGACGCATTCTGTCTGTCGAGAATCTGCGTCGACAGGGGTCTGAGCGCAGTGTGTCGGGTGTCATTAAGGCGTGATATTCGTCCGCCATGAACGTCGGAGAGCTGAGCTACGCCTCTGTTGGGCGTTTGCATGTCGGATAGATGAGCGATTCCTCTGTGCGGTTGGAGTTCCGTAGCTTGTGGAGCTGCGCCACGTCCATTGCTCTTGTCGTTTTGTGCAATCGAAGTGTTGTCACTCGTTTGCGAATCCGATTCGCTTCCTGATAATCCGCCTCGGCTGTTTCGTTTGTCCCGTTGCGCGGTCGTAATAGCAGCATTCTTTCCTTGTGAATC
>CAYTDR010001164.1:0-2663 GCA_964436185.1 uncultured Candidatus Obscuribacterales bacterium
GTGAGGTCGGCACACCCCTCATGATCCCAGTTGCTGACTTCGGTCTCGGTGTTTCTTCGAATTAGCCAGATACACACACTCAGGAGTCTCAAACTCCGGTAGAGGCACCATCCAGTTTCTTCTGGCGAAGCCGATTCCGTTTTCGACACCACCCTTCTCATGTGCACCCTCCTATCCTGGAGTGCAGAAGTTTGTCTTAAAATTGTAGTAGCCTTTCAGTTCTTTGAACTCCTTTGTCAGCTCTCGCTGCTTGCGCCCATTTGAGCCACGGCGGCACCCAGATTGTCGTAGGACAACGGTCGACGACTCCCTGGAAGTACTCAAGCGCTCTTACATGCCCTTCCAAGAAAGCCCTAACATGTGGGTTTTTTGGTCACAGCCTATTATATAAGTTAGTGGAAGCGATGGTTGGACAAAGGAAGGAGGAGTTGGTGGAGGCCGGCTTCCTTTGTGGATTTTGCGCGTGAGCCCAAGAAATTCGAGGTCGCAGTTACTGTTTAACCGAAGGACTGGAACGATGTTTGGAGCGCAGGCACTCAATAGTTCAACAAAGCTTTCCGCTGCAGGACAGCCAGGATGCGACTATGTGTGGGCTGCGGTCGACGGATTAGATTCCTTATCAACTTCTTTTTTGATGGCTGATGCGATTCTTTAGTTTTCCAGCGACACTTCTTGTCGCATCACCGCGCCAATCTTGGGCGATTTGCGATGTTGTGTCGCACAAGGTCAAGGTTAATGCACTTGCGGGTCCCAGTTGGGCTTCTCAATTATTTGGAATCAGGAGCCCAATCGAATGCCGTTAAAATACCTGGCAGAAGAGAAATGGATATGTATCCTGGTCGTTCCTTTAATGTATGGACTCTTGACTGGTTTGGTTCGCTCTTGATCCGGGAGCCCAGAATGCGCCGTATAGCATACCTGCGCTAATTGTATCGTCTGGGGTGGGCGTCTTCTGCTAAAGTTCCTTGCTGTGGCATTATGGGCGATTTTATTGTTCCTGAGTACCCATGTGTTGGGCTCCTTGACTGCTCTGATTTAATCAAAATCGGGAATCCAGATTCGGTTTTCTGTTGCAACGGTGGGCAGGCAAAGCCTATTGTTTCGGTATCTCATCTGGGTACCTCAATCGGGGCAAAAAGCATCAAAGTAAAGAATCCACTGCATTTTAAATCTCAAGAGCCCACAAGAACGATGTTCAAACCAAAACACGGACCTACGATTAGAACCATACTTGCACTTTATCACGTGTTCATCGCCTCCTTCGCAAAGCTGCGCAAACCTGTGTGAGCGATATTCGAGTGATGAAGTTCGCACACAATCTCGGGTTCGGCAAAGTCCCGCACCAATAAAAGATGAAGAGATTCGCGTACATAGCTGCGCATCCTGAGCGGTCGCTCAGTTCTTTAAGGATTCAGATTGAACAACGTAGAAGCGCCACGACGTGTGTCTGGCGCTTGTCTTTTCTAACTCAGGCACGAATAGAAGTTCTGGCTGAGAGCCGGAATCTATTCCAACACAAAGGAAGAACTACTATGAACCTGACCTTCATCGGCACGGGCTCGGCTTTCTCGCTGGAAAACTACCAGAGCAACATGGTCCTCGAGGTGAACGGCAAGCGGCTGCTGATCGACGCGGGCGCGACGGCCCAGCGGGGTCTGGACGCGGTTAAGCTCAGCCACCGGAACCTGGACGCGGTGTACATCAGCCACCTGCACGCGGACCACATCGGCGGCATGGAGTGGCTGGGTTTCGTGACGTACTTCGACCCGGGCTTCGTCAAGGCGGACGGCGGGAAGAAGAAACTGCCGCTGTACCTGCGGTCGACGCTGGTGGAGGGGCTGTGGGAGACGCTGAAGGCTGGTCTGGGCGTGCAGGGCGTCGAGAGCAAGCTGGAGACGTTCTTCGACGTGAAGCCGGTGGGCGCGTCCAGCGACTTCGAGTTCGAGGGCGTGAAGTTCGAGCCGGTTCAGACCGTCCACTACTTCATCGATCGCGAGCTCGCGCCGTCGTATGGGCTGTTCTGGAAGACGGCGACGGGCAAGTCGGTGTTCTTGACCACGGACGCGTGCCTGACGCCGAACCTGATGGCGTTCTACAACAAGGCGGACATCATCTTCCAGGACTGCGAGACGTCGAAATTCCCGACCGGCGTCCACGCGCACTACAACCAGCTCAAGGAGCTGCCGGCGGCGATCCGGGCGAAGATGTGGCTGTACCACTACAACCCGGGCGAGAAGCCGGACGCGGTGGCTGACGGCTTCGCGGGCTTCGTCACCCAGGGCCAGACGTTCGACCTGAACTAAGCTGGTCATGAGCGTTTCGAGGTGCGACCTGGCGACTGGGTCGCACGTTTGTATACGGCATTCAGCGGGCAGGAAGCCCGCGCTCCCTGGCTTCTAATGGAAGACGGGTCGATGTTCGATTCGAAGAATTTCGTCGAGCGATTACAAAGGATGAGACTGCAAAGACATCCTTTGTATCGCTAAATAGCCGGTCCATCTAACAGGACTGGTTCGTTTTGGCACATCGTGGTGCCTCGATTCTTTTACTGGTCGAAAGACCAAGCACTGCACGCGTAGTGCGGCGCTGATTTGCATTCAAGGCACGGATAGAAGTTCTGGCTGAGAGCCGGAATCTATTCCAACACAAAGGAAGAACTACTA
>CAYTDR010001165.1:0-2655 GCA_964436185.1 uncultured Candidatus Obscuribacterales bacterium
GCGAGTATCCAGACGAACAATCCAACTCTCTAACTACATGACCGCCATAGAAAACCAAATGGCGTCCCAATAAATTTCAACCGCGCGCATAGTCAGACACACGTAATAAGTCGAGCAGCCTGGAAAATTTCACGCACACAAAACCGTTACGCTTACCGATTCACTCGCCAGGAAAGTTCGCTACCGATCTTATCCATCTCGCGCCTTATCTCAGCCTCATCAAATGAGTCCATTTGACCGCCCGCTGCCATTCGCAGGCTTCGACTCTTGGACTCGAGATCCGTCACTCGCCGCTTGATCATGTTGTAATCGTTGTCGTTGAGTTTCTTCTCTGTGTGCGTCTTTTCCAAATATTTGTTCAAATCCGAGAACACCGTCGTCAAGGGAGGCAGAGCGGGGGTGGGAGCGGAGTCCTGAACTTGGAGAACAGGTATCGGATACGCATAACTGAACCCCGATGGTCTCGGAGCCCAAGGATAGTAGTAACCGGACGGAGCCATCCACATAGGCAGACTCCAGCGTCCACTGGGAACATTGCAGTAACCGCCGGCATTCATTTGCGGCATGCCGAAGATCGGATAGTTCACTCCAGTGTAGTTCGGAGTGTAGAAACCGGCGCTTCTCGCGTACGGATTATAACCTCCATACGGCGACCCCATATATGGTGACCCAGCTTGCGGCACACGCACACCGCTACTACCAGG
This sequence comes from uncultured Candidatus Obscuribacterales bacterium, assembly GCA_964436185.1. Classification (GTDB taxonomy): domain Bacteria; phylum Cyanobacteriota; class Vampirovibrionia; order Obscuribacterales; family Obscuribacteraceae; genus CAYTDR01. The sequence goes on from CAYTDR010001165.1 coordinate 705, forward strand.
GCTGGAGGTCAACTGAGCCACCGCCGGTAATGCCATCGACAGACTCAAGATCAAACCGAAAAAATTGCGTGCACTCATAGTAGACCTTCTTATTCTCGTCCGCAAACGGCTGCTCTCATTATATAGCCCAGCTATACTGGAAGCTCGGGACAGTAATTCTGACACTAAAAAGCCACTCTATGTTCCCGCAAGGCTTGACGAGAAGCCGTCCGTGAACCATCGTTCGATTTCAGACCAGGATCCTTGGGCTCGAGAGGAATGCCTCACCGCGAGGCTCTTGATTCGAGCCGCTATCTTTGAGCCAAGCCCAGTGAGCTGAACACGTCTTCGCCAATTGCGACCTTGGCGAGTGATCAAGTCATGATCAGCATCATCGTTCGAAGAGCACGAACGTCCGCACCACAAGACAACAGCACACATGCTTGATGTCAGGCTCAACAGCGAAAACGTTCCGGACTCAAACGAACTCCAGCGCGATTCACCACTGAACACGTCGAAACAGAACCATCAGGCAACAGCTACCTGGGTTCTCCAACCCGCTCTCTGGGGGTCTCTTTAGTCTCAGTCGATTGACCTCCCTTCTCGGTAGCATCGACCGTGTTAGTGGGTTCCTGCATCGCTTGGTCTAAATCAGGTTGCTCCGGCAGCTTACCTTGAAATCCCAGCTCTTGGGGAGGTGGTCCCAGATACCACCATTGGAAATTCATCTCTTCAGCACAGAGATGCACGCTAACCATGCTCCAGAAAACGATAAAGCCGAGCGAGTTGACGTTATAAACACCCGTCTCAGGCAGCTTGCCCGTTATGACGAGACAGAGAACTCCGGGGATGGTTGCCAGAACGCAGACAAAAGCAATTCGCAAAGAAGCAAAAATAAGTGGCTTGCCAAACCGATGTTGCCTGGTCCGAAGAGCCAAGCCAATCGTGCAGATGATCGCAGCCATTATCAACCCATGGATAGCTCCATCAAACAAAATATGGCAGGTCACCGCTCCGATAGCATTCCAAACGGTGGCGACCGTGCTCTGCAGGTCGAATTTTTCCAGCCCTTGCTCCATGATTCTTCCTTTAGCCTGTTCGAACCGCTTGGAAATTATCCAGTCGGTTCTTCGCTCTTCGCTTCGTCGCGTCGAGTTTTATCCCACGCGTCACGCATGATAGATCAGTGAACACCTGCTTGTCATGTGCATTCTCTAAAAATTCAGTTCGAGTGACTGCTATTCCTGGAAACGGGTAATCCTTGGCTGATGCGGATTTTCCACTGGCGACAGGGTTTCGAGCGAAACGACGTGCCCCATTTAGGCCTTATATCTTGGTAGCATTGTATTCATGGTCTGAATGGCTCAATGATGGAACACCTTAATGTCCGACGATAAACGCAAACGAAAATTCTTCACAACAGCATCACTTGCGGTCGCACTGTGCCTGTTGTCTCCGATCGCAGTGTCCTCCAACACAGTGCAGGATCGACACGAGACAATGGTCATGAACCTCAAGCTGGGCAATGGTTCTGCCGGATTCTACCTCATTGAGGCGCTGCGCCTGAGTAGGGACGTTGAGAAAGACCTGCGCAAGGCAATCGCACAGATCCGCGAAGTCGACCGCTCATACGCAAAATCGCGCGGCAAACCGGACTCGCGCTATCTCGAACCTTCCACGCTCAAGATTGCTCGTTGCCAGGAGCGGACTATCGAGCTCAATAACGACATCAAAGAGGCGTTCGACGTTTTGAAAGAGGATATCAAGGACACTCTTATGACCGGCACGATGGAAACGGAACCAGAGAAATAATCAAGAGTGCAAAAGACAAAGTCGTTGCCAACCGTGGATCAGACAATTTCTCCAGGTTAGAAAATAGTCGGTCCTTGAGCCCCGGCAAATTCTGATAGCAAAGCAGTACCTTCGGAGCGTTTCGGCACAGGCGTGCATTTCTCTGGGCTCTCCCAGAATA
>CAYTDR010001166.1:0-2652 GCA_964436185.1 uncultured Candidatus Obscuribacterales bacterium
AGTGGCAACAAAACCAGTGGCAACAGAACCCGTGGCAGCAAAACCCATGGCAGCAAAACCCATGGCAGCAAAACCCATGGCAGCAAAACCCATGGGCTCAGCAGCAAAACAATCCATGGAATCCGTGGCAACAGCAGTATCGACCAGGTGGCTTCGGCGGTTACGGTGGCGGGCGCCAGAGCCTGGGCGGCTCCATCGCTCAAATGGCAATCTATCATGGACTTTCACAGGCTTTCCGAGGACAGAACAGGGGCGGCTTCGGTGGGAATGGTTTTGGCGGTGGCGGTTATCGAGGCGGCGGCTACAATCCCGCAGCGGCGATCGGTACTCAGCTCTTATCCAGGGCTTTGAGACTCCGCTAAATCGAACGGCATATTGCAGACATAAATGGTCGCTTGCCGGATAGCCCACGACTTGGAAGTCAAACTCCGTTAGACATCAAGCCTATTGGCAATGCGTACGTTTGCTATTATGCAGGAAGAGGTGCGAAGGTATCGTGCCAATTGACGATTGATGTGTTGGTATTCGATGACCGCGCTTGCAAAGCAAACCCTACCAGATGTGATTCGTGATGAGTGAAAATGACCTTCATCCGATCGAGCGCAACAACCCCGAGCAAAGTTCCGCCGCTCCCTCCCAGGATGGCTTAAACAGCGCTTTAGGAGCATTGGGACGCTTTTTAAATCGCGGCGAACGTGACCTTGTTGAGGTTCCGGAAGGAAAGACTGTGATGTTCGACCTCAACTACAACTTTGCTGCCGCGCTGTGCTACTTTCCCATTGCCTTATGCATTTTGGCTCCGGCTCTCTGGTTGAAGACCGAGTCTGCGGACAACAAATACCTCAGGTTTCATGCCATTCAAGGACTCTGCTTGGCAGGCATCATGATAGGAATTCAAGTCATACTGGGTACTCTTGGCAAGATCATCAAGTTTATTCCTCTATTCAACCTTGTCGTACCGCTGCTACTCGCCTTGCTAGGCGCGGTCGTAAGCATGATTTGGGGAGTAATCTGCGTAAAACAGATGCTCCGAGTGTATAAGAGGCAGACCGGGCGACTACCTGTAATCGCTAAATTTGCAGACAAGTGGGTCTAACTGATCTACTTTTTTGCCGGGCAGTTCCTTCCCAGCAATTCCGAGAACGAAGCTGTGGAAGGGAATCAGATCGGGGTGTCTCTGCTCTACGGTCAGCGTTTGCCTGTTAGTTCCTGGCAGGGGATTCGCTTGGTCTGGGGGGGGAATCTGTTCACCTTCTTCGAAACTTCGTGATAAAGGCGCGAGCAAACCGCTGCCAGCCGATATAATGATGTCCCGTGAGTCAACCGGAGTAAGTTTGTGTTCGCTTCTAAATCCAGATCATTGGGCAAGCTTGCAATCCCGCTCATCGGAAGCCTTTTCTTGCAACTGATATCCTCTCCGGTTAGAACAGAGGAAATTCATTCATTCACCACCAACGGTACCTTGACTTCCGACGGTGTCTTGTCAGTCTCTGAATCCATTGAAGTTGATGCGACCGGTTCGCATCGCCAGTGGTTGCACAGAATTATTCCCACAACTGTCGATGTACATGGCAAGAACCATAGTTACAGAGTACATGTTCAGAAAATAACCGACGAGAAAGGGCATGCGGTTCCATTCACCGCTCGTACTCATCCAGGCGCAGTGACCATTCGCATGGAAGCGCCTCGGCATGCCGCCGGACATCACAATTACCGCATTCAGTATGAGATTCGAGGGGCATGCAATTTTCACAAGCAACACCCGCAACTTTTCTGGGCAGCAACTGGCAATGAATGGCCGCTGCCCATCAAAACCGTTCATGCCTCCCTCCACATTCCCAGCACCGCTTCTGCTGATTCGGTCGAGCTAAAAGCATGGGCTGGTCCGCCAGGAAGCGATCAGAAAGCAAATGTAGAGCTATCCAATGGCGTAATAGAAGCAACCGCCTCCGAAGTGCCACCCGGCTCCGGGCTGGACATGGAGATTGATTTCAACGCTGGTGGTGTGTCGGCTCCCGGCATCCTCAAAGAGTTGCAATGGCTGTCTGCAGACTGGTATCTTCTGGTTTTACTGCCACTACTGTCGATGGCAGTGATTTTTGCATACAAATGGCTGCGCGTTCACCGCAAGTCCAATTCAGGACCTGACGAAGGTCGTTGGGCCCCACCGAACAATTTGACTCCAGTCGAGATCGGCACACTCTGGGATCAGTCCTGCGACATGTCGGATATAACGACGACCATGCTGGACCTCGCTGTACGTGGGTATTTCACAATCCGAGAGATTCCCGGCACCGGATTTTTCCAACTCTCCGATCGCGATTATGAGTTTAAGAAGCTAAGACCGCCGTTGAAGGATACGCTTCGAGATCACGAAGAGCTCTTCATGGAAGCACTGTTTGGTCAGAGCATCACAGCTTATCTATCGAACGTGCAAGGAATTTTCCGTCAATTCATTCCCAAACTCGAAGACACCATTTACAGTCGCCTGGTTGCAGAAGGATTTCTTGTCAGAAGTCCGAAGAAAGCGAGAGGCAACTTTGTCATGGTCGGCGTCGCCCTTGCAGCAACAGGGATCGCGGCACTCTTTCTATTCGGAGAAGAAACAATTGCCAAAGCAGCTACGAATTTCCATTGAACTGTACTCTTGGG
>CAYTDR010001167.1:0-2651 GCA_964436185.1 uncultured Candidatus Obscuribacterales bacterium
CTAGCCGGAGTGAGAGCATTGTATCTCACCGCCATTGCGTACGGCATTGCGCCGCCGCCTTCCATGCGGATTTCGAGCTTGTGCTCTCCGGGGGTGAGCAGTTCGCTCATATCCGGCAACTTGATGGCACCCTGAGTGGATTGATTGAACGCTCTCCAATCGCCGATGGCCTGTCCATCGACATACAACTGGACCTTGCCCGGCGCCTTCGGACGAGCTCGTTGCTTGTCATAGTTGACTATGGCGCGCAACGCCAGCACGGTGGATTGCGTCGAGCCGTACCGACCGGCCTTGCATGAATCCGCTAGAAACTTGATGCTCTTCTCCACGCTGGGAGCGTATTGCGGATCACGCATCCATGCCAGAGTCGCCAACGATGTTCCTTCAATCTGGAGAGCTTCGCCGCCGGAACCGACTATGGTGCTGGTGATACCGTCTACGCTACCATCCTGTTTCTGCTTGGAGACGAGACGATCCATCAGTTTAGTCGCGTCAGCTTTGTTGCCGGACAGATAGAGAGCATTTGCTGCAAGCGCCAAAACGTATGAGTTCTTGCTGGTCGCGGCCGCACTCTTGATCGAATCGAGCTCAGCCTTGAGGTCGGCTGCAGGCTGTCCTGCCTCCAGGAGCGCCCATAGAATATAGGCGTTCGAGCTGTCCTTGTCTTCAACCCAGGTATGGAGAGAACGACGTTTACGTGAGAAGCCGCCCTTTCCATCCTTCTGTTTGAGCAACCAGGACCGTGTGGAGCTGATCATATTCTGATCTACTTCACGCACCTGGGACATATCGGCAAAATGCAACAGACCAAAAGCAGTGAGCGCTTCATGTCCGGGGTTTTCGCCGAACCATTCATAACCACGATCGGGACACCAGAAGCCGACCAGGCGTTGGTAACCGGCGTCCAGTTTCTGCCTGGAAGTCTCGACCAACTTAGGATCTACTCCCGTGTGAGAAAGGAAGTATTGTTGAGCCATGGTCAGCGGATAACTCGTGGATGAGGTCTGCTCGAAACATCCGCAGGGATCCTGAATCATTCGTTGCAATGCCTCGGTCATATTGGCAAGCGGCGTAGGATAAACGGCATTATTGGATGTCACGCTCGCCTCGACCACTTCTTTCGGAATAGTGACGGTATGCGCCACAGTCTGTCCGGGTTCAATCATCCCACCATAAGCTACTTCAATAGGGAAGCCTTTCGGTTTGACTGAGAGTGAGCGCACCACCTTGTCTTCGTACGGACCCGCTTTGGTGCTGAGAATAAATTCCTTAGGCCCATTTTCGAAGCCGATGTTAATAGGTTGAATACAGCGAACTCGCTGACCCAATCCGATCTCATTATGCTTGTTCTGAAGTTCAGCGAGTTTGAAGTCGCCCTTCAAAGCAACGCTTATGGCCGCATCTGACAGACTGCTGCCGGATGCATTGATCAGACTGATCGGCAGAAGTATTTGGTCTCCGGCAGTCACCTCCAGTGGTAGCTTCGCTTCCGCATAGAACGGCTGTACTGCCTCTACGCCAACATTCGCTCCACCAATGGCGCCACCATCTGCAAAGGCATCTGCAAACGCTCTAAATGTGGTTACGCTGTCATTGAGAGCAAAACTGACAGAAGCCTCGCCTGTCTTTGCATCAGTCTTCACACCGGCGTTCCAATACACAGTCTCGGTGAAATCGACACGATCCGTCGGTTTTCGGTCAGGGCGAACTTGATGAGCGAACTCGCGAACATACAAAAGATTGCTCAAGCGCTGAGCACTTTCCATTTCATCGGCGACGATCATTTGACGTCTTCTCTTATCCATTCTGCCCGCAGAAGCTATTGCATTTTGAAGTTTGCTCTCCGCATCGGCTCCAACTCCAGCTGCTGCTATCGATGGAGCTGGCATTGGTTCCATCACCTCCGGCCTCGCAATCATTTGCGGTTTCGCCACTGGTGGCTGCTTGAAGTCCCTGGCAGCACCCAGATCATTTGGTGCGTCTGCTTCCTCTTTAGCCTTAGCCAACACGAACATCTGTTTTGGTCCTGCTCCTGGTGCCATGACCATTCCTTCTCGCACAGCACCGAACGCTTCTCCACGAAAACGACCGTTTGCCTGAGCCGCATTCTGCTGCTCTTGCATCGACTGAATCTTAAGCGCCACTACTCGCCTGGCTGCATCACCTTTCGCTTCAATGAACTTGGCTACATCCACCAACGCAAAACGCCGCCATCCTTGGGTGCCAAGAAGAAGATCAGTCGCCAGCGATGCCTTGGAGTTGGACGAGTCTAAATAGACATGCGCGTCTGCCAGATCTTCCACTTCAGGCTCCAGGTACACCATGATAGGCAGGCGGGGAGCCTGTTCGCGCTTCTCAATCATTTCCAGCACGCTATCATCGGTGACATTTACACCCACCACTGCCGATACCGGCTTTCCTTCGCCATCCGTCGTCTTTACCGACAGCTTCACATTGTCGCCAGGAACATAGTTCTTCTTATCGGGTGTGATGCTGATCTTGAGAGGGTTTGTCTGTTGACGGAATACCAGCCGTTCTGCAAGCGGCCTGTCCTTCTCGTCCCAGATGGTGACTGTCAGCACACCATCGACATCGGCGGGAACATCGAATGATACCGGATGTAATACACCCGGCTTTAGAGGTTCGCCGAG
>CAYTDR010001168.1:0-2648 GCA_964436185.1 uncultured Candidatus Obscuribacterales bacterium
CAGAGGAAGTCGCAGTCTTTAGAAGTTTTGCAAATGTGGTGGCAAAAGGACAAGCCGGTTTTGTGGTACTGGATACGGCACCGACCGGACACACAATCCTCTTGCTGGATGCTGCTCAGGCATACCACAAAGAGGTCCTGCGCCAATCCAGCAATATGCCTGATGCGGTCATCAACTTATTGCCACGACTGAGAGACCCCGAGTTTACGCGCATACTGATCGTAACTTTGCCGGAAGCTACTCCAGTCCATGAGGCCAAGCGCCTCCAGGAGGATCTTGCCAGAGCAGATATTCATCCTTTTGCTTGGATTATCAATCAATCGCTCTCTCCGGTGCAGACAACAAATCCGATTTTGGTCGCACGCCAACAAAACGAAAAGCTATATATTGACGAAGTGAAGCAACTTGCCAGTAGTGTTGCCATAGTTCCCTGGTTACCTGAAGCACCAACTCATTCGTCCGGCTTGGACAAACTGCTTGGAGGCAAAACTCAATTGAAAAGCATGGTGCGATAGGACCCTTTAACAAATGCAAGGGACTGGAATGGTTCTGACTCGTCAGTTTGTCTTGCTGGACAGTCGCCGTAATGTCTTCAATCTGCGCATTTCCTTGGGCGAAAGTGCCTGATCATTTACCACTTCGGTGATAAATGCCGGTCGTGATTGATCGGCGGACTCAGTCTTCATCCAGTCGATAAGTTTCTCAACGAGCGGTGGCGAGAATTTTCCCTCTTCAAGAACAAGATGCTCACCCTTCCCATCAATGAGAAACGTCTTGTTGTCAGAAGGGATGTCTCTGACGAGTTTGGCAACGGCTTTAGGTGATACCAGTTGGTCATTGAGTCCTTGGACCACCAAGACTGGCTTTGCCAGTTGTTTGGCGTAGGACTTCGTCTTCGAGATGAAGCGCAAGAGAGAAGTTGCTTCTTTGAAGGATAGTTTCAACTTATGCGATGGATCCGTCAGCCAGTGCTCTGTTAGCTCAGGGTCAGTCGTTGCTTGATGCATCATGGCTCGCCCAGCAGGACCGGGATGACTTCCGGGAAACAAGAACAATTCAAAGACGCCTTTTACAGCAGTTTGGCGCATCTTGAGTAACTTCCATGCGGGAGCAGAGCAGACGACACCATCGACTAGGCCTGGATTCTCAGCGGCAATTCTTATGGCTAGTGCACCACCCATTGATTCACCGATGAGAAAGACCTTGTAGTCAGGCTGTTCTTTATGAATGTTGGTTAGCAACTTGCTCACGTCGCCGACCGTCTCTATGCAATTCAATTTCGCGCGATCGGGTTTGTCTCTGTCTGGACCAAAGCCGCGCACGTTCACACCGAATCCATCGATGCCTGCGGCAGAAAGTTCCTTAGCTAATGGTTTGTAGGCTCTCGCGCACAGCCCCAGTCCGTGGATGCACACGACGATTATTTTGGCCGGTGCCTGACTCTTCCACTCCAGCATGTGCGTTTCGCCGACAATAACGCATGAGGGATCTTCCGTACAACGTGCACCAACAGGTGAGGAGATTGGAGCATCATTCGTCGGGCACTCCTTGGACCACGCAGTGTTGCTGAAGCTCAATGCTATCAGTAAGCACAACAGTGTCAAACAGATTGATCTAATCGCTTTTGCCTGGTTCGCCATGCTTAATAGGTTCTTGTTTCTCTTGCTGAATAGGGGTTGTCTTCTGCTGCTCGACCGAGCAGCTCCGCGACATTCAAGTAGGTATGCCGAGTTTCGGCAGTATCCACAGTTGCATCGCGAAGTAGAACACAATAAATCCAACGAACCAAATCATACTGTCCATGGGGCTTTGCCCTCCTTTTCCTTTTGATACTTTTATTGAGTCACAGTTCTGACATAACAAGCCCTCACTTGGAATTGAATTCACTATATCACCGTTTAGTTATATGGCGAATCAACCGTAGGATTGATCGACGAATCAATCGAAGGGTTGTAGACTGGAATTGATGGATACCAGGCTTTCCAGCATGAAAGACAAAAACAAATTACTCTCACGACCGGCTCTCGAAATCGTTGCTGCCCGTTTCCGGGCTCTATCCGACGCTTCCAGACTGCAAATACTGCAATACCTGTTTACGGAGGAACATTCGGTACAGGAATTGTGTGAGTTGAGCGGCATGAGCCAGGCGAAAGTCAGTAAGCACTTGTCCGTGCTGGCGGAACAGGGGATTGTTCAAAAACGACGGCAGGGACTGTTTGTCTTCTACAGCATTGGAGACAGCAGCATTTACGAGCTGTGCGATATAGTCTGCGGCGCTGTTGGCAAGCGCTACGGACAAGTTGTGAAAGAGTTCTCTGGACGCTAGAGTCATCTCCTTCATCTTCCTCATCCCCCGTTATTGTCCTAGCCCACGGACTCCGAGAGCTTGCTGCTTCAGTCTTTGATCACTGCTACTCCACTGCCTGACCTCAACTCCTCACTGAGTCAAAGCCCTATAGGTTAAATGCTTTTGCCGTGCCCATTTCCGGCAGTAAATCGGTCCGTTCGGCACCGTTGCCAAGAAAAGTTTTTTGATAGCAATATGCTTGGAGTAACCCGAGCAATTTCCACTACCCAATAAAAAACGGCTCCTTCTTCGCGGAACCGCTTGGATTGAGCCGTTTAATTGGCCTGCCCGGTAAGACTCG
>CAYTDR010001169.1:0-2647 GCA_964436185.1 uncultured Candidatus Obscuribacterales bacterium
TTATCGAAATATCGCAATGTTGACACAATTCTGACAAGTTTGCCAAGCAAAATCCTATTGTGGGCTTCCCACCGTTTGGACAGGAATGCTTCAGAAGGTCCAGGGAATGGCAAAGTTATGGCGATTAGCACGAAAGATCTACCGATTACTAATGCAGATACCAGTCGATCTCCCTGTACAAGTAGCGATATTGAGAGCAAAGCTCATCATGCCGCGTTTGACGACGATTCCGGTTCGTTAATTCGGGGAATAATCATGTCGAATAGTGGCGTTTGTTCGTATATTGACAACCAGTCTTCCTCGGATTTACGGTTACCATGACAAACCAAGCATCTGGCGCCTCTGAGCCAAAAGCAGAGGAGTTCAACGAAATTCTGCGTCCAATCAGCGTCAATGCGCTGGAAGACGAACGCGAGGAAGAAGAAGAATTTTCCGTCACCGACGCGCTTCAAAAGGCTGTGGTTGATACCCTTCAGGTCGGTGGAAATGTTGGAACAGGCAGAGACAGAGCTGGAACAGCGAAGTCAGTCGACATCACTATTGATTCTCTAGATATTCCGATAATCTGGACACAGCCGACAGAAACATTTGCGGCACCGGTAGAGCCGTTAACCGGCAGTTCGCCAGTAGTTTCCGAAACAATATTCGACTTCGATCCGGTTTCCGGGTTGCCGGTTCTTACCAGAAAGGCAGACACTACTCCGGTCGTGGCTCTTGCCGACGGCCCCGGCGATGAGATACCGGTCTCTACTAATGATGGCGAGCGTCCCGCAACCACTTCGGATGAAGAACCCGAGGGAGAGAAAAAGGAGCCCGAGGAAGAGGGAAGAGAGCTTCTCGGCGCGCCCGAGGAGGAACCGCGGGAGAGAATGCCCGAGCCGGATCCGCTCAAACGAATTACGGACGAGAAATGGAAAGAACTCCAGATCCATGTAGGCGAGCGCGTAGATCAGGCTGATGCAAAGATTCTCGGACTCGAGTCACGGATTAATACTTCACTGCCCAAAATGGGCGAACAGCAAGCCGCTTTCCTGAAAACGGCCGACTCGCTGGGACAGACCAACAATTCACTGGAAGCCAAACCTGGTGACGCTGCTCTGACGAAACAGCAAACAGAGCTAAAGACGAAGGATTTAGCTGGGTTAAAAGTGGAAGAAGTTCAGCTCAAGGCGATGGAGAAGCTTCGACAGCAGGTTGAAGCGCTCAAGATCGAACGCGCTCTGCTTCTCATCGCCAGCGGCGAAGACAAGAACATCAAAGAAGGCGAGCTCGCTCTGGCGGAGCTGGTTCTCAAAAATCCCGCTCTGCAAGCAAACGGCAATTTCCATGATTCGGTGATGCGTGCCTACGTGGAAATGGCAACATTGCGGAATGGCAGAGGAATGGAGCCATGGAAGAGCACGCTCAAAGTCGATGACATCATCAAAGAAAAAGCACCCGCCGATCCGGGTAACCCGGAAGAGCTATTGCAGGCAGCTTCGAAAATATACTTCGAGAAAGGAATCGATGCAGCTCTGCCGGAGTTCGAGAAGGCAATCAAGGCTGCCGGAGATCGTCAGAAGCTCGCAGACAGAAGCCGTTTAGAACTGTTCCTCAAGGGACTGAATCAGGACGCCCTCATCGGAATCACTAATGCCAAGGGTGAAGATACCAAGGCGTTGATCGATCAGCGACTGGATCTAGTCGATGAGGAAGTCAAAGCATCTCGGGAGTCCACCAAGTATGTTTCTATGGGCACCAATTTCGGTATCAATACAGCTTTTGCCAAGATTGCCAGTGGTGATGCAAAACATCTAGCTGCGGGAACTAAAGAGCTGAAAACGATACTTGCTGCCAATCCTTCGATTACTCTCAACGAAGACTTCAGAGCAACAGTAGCCAGTCAGTTCAAGGGATACCACGCCAACAAGCCCGCCGACGTCCCGAAAGAACCAGGCGATCAAAAACCAGCAGAACCCAAACCGGGCTGGAAAGAGCTCGATCCCAACAAGAAGCATGTTCCGGAGATTGATAACGAGCCAGAAAAAGAAGAGTACCTATCCGACTACTTAACCAACATCGCAATCATGGGTCTGTTGATAGGATCGACCGGCTATTCCATCTATAGAACCATCAATAATAAACGCATTAACAGACAGTAGCGTGCTGCCCATGGTGTCACTCCGCTGGAAGGTGCCAAACCAGAGTTTACCCAGGGAGAGACGGGCAAAGAGGTCAAATACCAGGTCAAAGGGGTAACTAAGGAATCTGATCGCGTTGTAATCAGCAACCCGGAAAACAAGGGCGACTGGAGAAAACTTACCAGAGCAGATGGAATCGACCTACCGGCAGAATTCAATCTAAATAAACGGCAATACGGCGAATACGAGCGTGTAATCCTTAAGGGAAGAGACTACTTCGTCGACAAGACTGGCCAGGCATTCGTGCTCAGCGGCAAGAAGCTCTATAGAACCAAAGAGATCGAGCTGATGAGTCGCGAAGAGTTCGACAAAGCCTCGGGCTCGAAGACAAGTCGCACCGCCAGCGATGCACCGGCACCGGCTCCAACAGACAACAGCGCCGAAGCTCAATCAGTCAGACGCCGACGAGCATTGGCCGACGTTACTCCCGAAAATCTGGATGCCAGCCGCTTCGGAGACCACCGAAC
>CAYTDR010001170.1:0-2644 GCA_964436185.1 uncultured Candidatus Obscuribacterales bacterium
GCGAGGGCCGTGTTCAAAATGCAATCGAGCGCGCACGGGAGCGAGATTTCTGGAAGCTGTCTAGCGCCGGTTTGCTGCCTCGGGAAACGCAGGCGTATGTTCCGGCCGTGCTCGCGGCGCAATTTCTTGGCGAAGGGAAAACGGAGGTAAGATCGGCTCCAGATCACGATAACTCGCCAAGGCGTTCCAAAGCGGTTGTGTTCGCACCGTTCTCGGTCTCCCCGTGATGAGTGAAAGAATTGAAAGCATGGACGACGACAGAAAGAGGGCGAACTGGACTGCGATTGGACTCGTTCTTCTTGGAATCGCCATCACGAGCGCAGGTCATTACCTTACTCCTCCTCACCTTCGGCTATGGCATGGAATTTTTCAGCGGCTTTACTACCTGCCGGTTGTCTATGCAGCGATTGCGTTTGGGTGGATTGGTGGTGTTGCGGCAGCGGTGCTCGCGGGCCTGTTATACATTCCCCATATCGTGAATACGTGGGGGCATGAGCACCATTACGCGATGGAGCAATATGCTGAGATCTTTATGTTCGTAGCGGTGGGCCTTGTGACGGGAGTGCTCGCTGATCGTGAACGAAAGCAGCGTGCCGAGTTGCAGACCACTGCACGGAAGCTGAGCCGTGTGTACCGGGAGTTGCAGGATACCTTTGAGCAAGTGAAAAGGGCTGACCGGCTATCGGCCATCGGCCAGTTGGCGGCTGGATTGGTTCACGAGATCCGTAATCCTCTAGCCAGCATCGATGGAGCGGCAGAGGTCCTTGATGCAGCTAGCGACCAGCCGGAGTTGCGCAAGGAAACGGTGGGCATCATTCGCAAGGAGTGCTCCCGACTAAATCGCATATTGACCAGTCTCCTTGATTTTGCGCGACCCCGGCGACCGGAATGGGGGAAGGTGGATGCGGATAAGGTAATGGACTCGGTGATCAACCTCGTGAGCCATTCCGCGGGTAAGGGCATACGCTTCCACAAGGAGACGTCGGGTCGAATTCCTAAGCTCCTTGGGGACGAGGAGCAATTGACCCAGGTGTTGTTGAATCTTACGCTGAACGCTGCGCAAGCAATGCCCGAAGGTGGTGACGTCTGGCTCACTGCGAAGCTTGCAGACGATGGAGTTGTGATGGACGTCAGGGATGAGGGACTCGGGATCGCTGAGGAGTATCTCGATAAGATCTTCGATCCATTTTTTACAACAAAGGATTCGGGAACGGGGCTTGGTCTATCTGTTGTTCACCAGATCGTCACGCAACACGGAGGGACCGTGTCAGTCGCGAGGAATAAAGAGAAGGGCATGACATTCAGTCTCTTCTTCCCGCGGTCGCGAGGAGAATTGAGATGATCGGCAAGAGGGTTCTGGTTGTAGATGACGAAGAAAATCTTCGGCGCGTGACACAGCTTAAGTTGCAGCAGGCTGGCTATGAGTCAGTGACCGCAGCTGATGCGGCGGGAGCTCTCAACGTGCTAGCAAAGCACCCGCAAGATCTTGTCCTTACTGATCTGAAGATGCCGGGAATGTCAGGTGTCGATCTCCTGCGTCGTGTGAAGGCGGAGTACCCCGAAGTCATCGTCGTGGTGGTGACTGCGTTCGGGACCATCGAATCCGCGGTCGAAGCAATGCGATTGGGTGCCTACGACTACGTGATCAAGCCGGTTAATTCGGAGGCGCTGAATCTGATCGTTTCGCGTGCCCTGGAGCATCATCGATTGAAAGAGGAGGTCAAGAATCTCCGCTCAGCGATTGATCGGAAGTACGGGTTCGAGAGCATCATTGGAAAATCGAAAAAGTTGTTGGCCCTCCTCGACAACGCTTCACGTGCCGCGCAAAGCGACTCTACTGTGCTGATTCGCGGTGAGACTGGCACAGGCAAGGAACTTCTTGCGAAGGCGATTCACTTTAACAGTCCGAGGCGGGATAAGCCGTTCATTGTCATTAACTGTGGAGCGATCCCGAAAGAGCTTTTGGAGTCTGAGCTCTTCGGGCACACGAAAGGCTCTTTTACTGGAGCACTTGCGAACAAGCAGGGCAAGATTGAGATGGCTGATCAAGGCTCATTGTTCCTCGATGAGATCGGGGAAATGCCTCTGGAATTGCAGGTAAAGCTTCTTCGCCTGATCCAGGAGCGGGAAATAGAGAAGATCGGTGCGGCAGCGGCAACAAAGGTCAATGTTCGGATCATCGCTGCTACGCATCGAAATCTTGAGGCCATGGTCGAGGACGGGACATTTCGAGAGGATCTCTACTACCGCCTTGCGGTCATTCCACTCGGCCTTCCGCCTTTGCGCGAACGGCCTGACGATGTTGCCGAACTAGTCACCATGTTTTTCGAGATGTTCAGAGAACGACTGCACCGCCCCGGGCTGAAGTTGCCGGCATCGGTGCTTCCATACTTCTCTACTTACCGATGGCCAGGCAACGTTCGCGAGTTGGAAAACGTCGTCGAGCGTCTTGTCGTGCTTACGCGGGGTGATGAGATTACCGTCTCTGATCTTCCTGAGTTCCTCGTGCGCGAACGGCCAGCGATGGAGGCGATCCACTTGGAGCTGCCGCCGGAGGGGATCAGCATTGAGGCAGTGGAGAGGGAACTCGTTCTTCGGGCGCTACAACGTTTCAACTGGAACCAGACAAAGGCCGCAGAGTGTC
>CAYTDR010001171.1:0-2644 GCA_964436185.1 uncultured Candidatus Obscuribacterales bacterium
AAGCGGACCCCGGCGGGCTAGTTTTTCTCGATGGAACTCGATCGAGATAGTGAAATAATTGTATATTGAGAGTACGTGCCGGCAGAGAAGATGGCATGCTTGACGCGGCGAAACTATTTGACAAAACGTTGACTTGCCTGTGATATTGTTCAAAGTTTCCGAGAAAGGAGAATTTGGTTCGGGCTGCCATGAGCACAGCGATTTCGCGGATTTTTATCCGGGTTTGTCCTGGTAAGTGGCAGGGAATAACCTGACCGGAGGAGAGCATGGCCAAACTTATTCTGGTTGAAGACGATTTGATACTGGCGAATGTTCTTCGATTGTCGTTGGAGACAGAACGACATCATGTCGATCACACAGCAAATGGTGCCATCGGCTACGAATGGCTTTCGAATGAATACTACGACGCCGCCATCGTTGACTGGCAGTTGCCTGATAAGAGCGGCGTCGAGATCTGTCGGGATCTGCGACGTGCTGGGAAAGAGACGGCGATACTAATGATCACCGGCAAAGACAAAGTCAAAGACCTGGTCGAGGGACTTGATTCCGGCGCAGACGACTTTATCTCGAAACCGTTTGAGCTGCAAGAACTGCATGCACGTCTGCGGTCTCTGTTGCGGCGTCAACCACTGTTCGAGCAAGCGGTGCTCAAGGTCGGCGAGATTGAGCTTGATACCACCAGCGGAACCGCTCACATAGCCGGCCACAAGGTCAGCTTGCCTCGCAAGGAACTCGCCATTCTCGAGCTGCTAATGAGACATCCCGGTCATGTTTTCAGCGGCAATGCAATTATGGAGAGGGTCTGGCCGTCGGATTCCGAATCGTCACCTGAGATCATCCGCTGCCATGTCAGCCGATTGCGCAACAAACTCAACGAGGCATCCAAATCCGCTGGCGAGCAAGTCAGGGCAGTTTATGGCATGGGCTACAAGATCGAAGCCTCCGAAAACTCCAAATAGCAGTACGATAAAAAATAGTAGCTGTGCGGATGAAGCAAACGCCCCGAGGATAAGCCTTTTCAGGTTCCTGAGGCGCTTGTGTGCACGCGTTAAACAGCAGTCCTCGTCTACTCGATACTGCGCACGAAGTTACGAGACTAGCTCCATTGTTGGCTGCATTGTGTCTCGTTATATGCCGAGAACTGACGCTCGTGGTATCCGTTCTGCGGCGACCTGTTTACGCTCCTATGACCTTACTGAAGTTTCTCCAGGCTGACGTGTGTGCGCGGGTCGGCTTTCAATGCGTCGCTGATCGCACGTCCGAAGCTGATCCATTCACCGGAGCACTGATGAACTCTCTGCCACCAGTCTGCGAGTGATTCGTACCGTTGGGACTTTCCGATGAACAGTTGCTTGTCTTTGATGAGGGCGGTGCCCACCACGAAGGGGTTACAGCGAATGACGAGCAGATAGCGCGGGGCACTTTCCGGGTGATGGTAGGCGTTTTCCCTCGAGGCAAACTCGGCCGAGTAGCGGTTGAAGAGCAGCTGCAAGAACTGCCATTTCTCGGGTTCCGGGAAGCCCTGCGAGACGGCGCCGAGGAGCTCCAGCGCTACCTCGGAACCATAGACAGGGATGAACATCGTCGCTTCGATGTTCGGCTCGGTCCAACTCAGCTCGACACGCGTTGTCTTCGAAATGAAGGTCCAGCAGCCGCCATCCGGTGCCTTTTCCTCTGTCGTTACCTGGAATCGGAGGGTCTTGCGATCTCCGTAAAGGTCCGACATGGTCATCGACATGCGAGCCTTGCCGTCCTTGATACGAGACACCAGTTGTGCAGCTTTCTCCACAACGCTGGGCAGGCTCGTAGGCAGAGTCTTCGGTTTGAACTGGACGTGTGGCGACAATTGGCTGGTGCTGCTGTGGCAGCTCGAGTAGGCGACCTTGCAGACCACCACGGCGGAGCCGTTGTCATCCTTGCCCCATAGCGTGTATGGGTTGAATTGCGAGTTGTGGTCCAAGTGCAAGAGACCGTGTTCGATCAGGCTCTTGAGGATGGTGCTGACGGTTTGGGGCGGGTCGTCGCACGGGACGCCGTTGAACTTCGTACCGCAGTAGCCGCACAACAAGTCGTGCTTGAGCAAGATTGTGGTGCGTTGATCGAGCGGGATGTCGTTCTGGTTGCAGTTGGGGCACGTGTTGGGAGGGATGAATCGGAACATATCTTTTTCTCCTGTCGCCGTAACGACAATGAGGGGTCGGTCCGTGCCTCGCGACGTGCGTGGCACATTCTGCTCACGAGTGAACGCTCAGGACGTCTCAATACCTTCTGATTTCAATCGCGTACGATGCCCGCTTGCGCGGACGAGGTATTTTGAACAACCTGCGGTCACTCGTGCACATTCAGTCCTCGGGTGAGGAGCTAGTCGTTGACTGTCGTTTCTTCTAAGACTTGGTGCTTGTGAGAGGCTCTTGTTGTCAATAGGGATATTGAATGGACCACTGACGTTATTGCATCGATAGTCAAGCGTTCAACCCATATAACCCCTGGTTTCGTTTCCGTATTTTGATTCTCTTGTCGAAATGCCGCCTGCCCACGAGCTTTCCAATCTACGGTGGTGAGAATGATCGCGCTTTAATTAGAGCCTCAGGCGTGGTCTAGCTGGCACTTTCGATATAGCGAGCCTGAAACGGCAGCTTATGCC
>CAYTDR010001172.1:0-2644 GCA_964436185.1 uncultured Candidatus Obscuribacterales bacterium
GTACTGATAGGCATACGTGCGATTCAGCTCATCCAGCGCAGTGGGTTGCAGGAAAAGGAAGGTGGAATTGATTTCCATGCGCGGGACAAACGGGGAAGAGGGCGCGTTTATCCACGTGGTGGTGGCATTGCGCTCGCTGGCAGAAAAGAGCTGGTTCTGGCCGCCTTCTAATTGCCCCCATTGTCAGAAGCGCCTCTCGCCTCTGGATCTGGTGCCTATACTTTCTTACATGCTCCTGGGCGCAAAGTGCCGATACTGCAAGAAACCGATCTCGTGGCAATATCCGGCAGTCGAGTTTGCCACCGCAGGTAGCGTCTTTGCTATTTTGACTATCTTCGGATGGACTCTCAACGGGCTGGCGATGCTGATCTTCGTCTCTACTTTGATCGCTGTCACCGTCACCGATTTCAGAGAGAAGCTAATTCCTCACGAGATCACATATCCATCCATGCTCATCGGCATCACATATAGTGGCCTGGTCTGGAACGACTTGTTGGGAACGCTGGCTGGAATCGGTGTCAGTTATATCTTGTTCGACTTCATCGACTTCTACGGACTCATATTTCTCAAATTCATTCGTCGCCGAGACGCGCAGGATGACGAGGAGGAAGTAGAAGTCGATCCGGTCTATCGCCAGCTGGACGAGAACTTCAAGCAAGCCGATGAATTCTCGGACGAAGATGAGATTGTTATGGGAGGAGGAGACGCAGTTCTGGCGGCGGTAATTTCGGCCTGGCTGGGTTGGCAGAAGCTGGTCATGGCAATTTTCATCGCCTTTATTGTCGGCGCACTGATGGGGGCAATTTACCTCTTCGTCGATTTGAAACGGCGGGGCGAATTGAACAAAGTGCTGGTGCCAGGTTTAATAGGATTTGCCCTGGGATTCGCCTGCCTCTTTTTTCCCATGTCTTACATTGTGTCGTTCTCCTCTTCTCCCTCGGATCCAAGCAAGAATTTGTTGATAATGGGTCTTGTAGGCGGAATGGCCGGCTCTATGGTAGGCATGATCTTTGCCGGCAGCAAATTCGAAAACCGTTTTCCATTCGGACCGGCTATCGCACTTGGTGGAATATTCGCAATTTTCTGCAACGTTCCTGGGCAACCACGCAACCTGGTGCCGGTACCGCAAGAACCAGTAGGGCATAATAGTTCAATAGAGCGCAGGCAGGCGGTCAATCAAGGGGAGGATGGGAAGACAATTGTTCGGCTTCCGCAAAAAGAAAGGGCCTACTCTCGGCCTTGATATAAACAGCGACTCAGTCTCCCTGATCGAGCTCGATAAAACCAGAAATGGTATCGAGCTGGTTAAGTTTGCCACCATGCCGACACCGGCTAACACAGTGAGAGAAGGTCTGATTGCCGATCCGCAAGCAATCGGAAGTGTGATTCTGGAGTTGATGTCTCAAGCAGGCGTCCCACCTGGCGGCGCATCGCCTGAGATCAACATGACTGTCCCTGCTCAATCGGCAGTCATCAGGCTGATGCCGGTGCCGACGGGAATGCCGCCGGACGAGCTTGCCGAGGTAGTGACGCAAGAAGCAACCAATCACGTTCCCTTTCCGATCGCTGACGCCAACCTGGATTGGTCGCTGATGCCGGCGACGGAACGAACTGATCCCGATGGCGTGAGAAGAGTAGACGTTATACTGGCCGCCATTCAGAGAACGATCATCGACACCTGCTGGAAAACCGCTGATAGTGCCGGCGTTCAGCTCGGAAAAGTGGAAGTCTCATCGCTTTCGTCGTTGCGAGGTCTGGCACTGGCTGGCTACATGGGCTCATCCGGACATATCTCGATGGTGGTAAACATCCGCCAGGACGCGACAGATATAAACATCGTACGCAGCGCCATGCCGCTCTTCGGACGTTCCGTGATTATCGGAATCGAGACGCTTACCGAAGCAATTGCAAGAAGTCTCGAAATTGATTTCGAAGAAGCGCTCGGAATGCTTCCGCGCATTCCACTTTTCGGCACGCCGCCTCAAAATGAGCTGGAAGGACAAGCGGCACAGGTGGCGCGCACCATATTCAGCGACATAACAGACGAGCTAGAACGCTCCCTCGATTTCTATCAATCGCAAGTGGGCGAGGTAAAGATCGACCAGATTCTTCTCACCGGCCCCGGCTGCATGGTGCCCAATCTCGAACAGTATATCGAGAGTCGCATGGGGCATAGAACCGTCCTTGGTGACGTCATGCGCGACATGATTTTCGACCGGTCGCTGCTTGTGGACCGCATGCGACCGATTCTTGCCTCGCTCATAGGCTCTTCTCTCGAGCCGTCCTGGAATCCCAACTTCACTGTCGACCTGGATTTGAACAAGGAAGGCCGTTTGCCGATCCTGTTCGATGATCGAACCACAATGAAGATTGAAGAGACTGAGCCATTGACGGAGTGGTTCAAACCGACTCTGGTCGGTGGAATTGCAGTTTTGGCGATAACAGCGATCGCGGCACTTGTCTTGTCTCTGATCTGGAATCCGATCAAGACCGCGCAGAAGACTGAGCTGGAAGCAAAAATCACCACCGCTAATACAGAGCTGAAGGAGGTTACTGAGCTTAAGGAGAGCAACAAGCTTTTGACTACCCGCCGCAAAGTGTTGAACTTTCTTGTGAAAAAATCGCGGCGCTGGTCCAAGTACAT
>CAYTDR010001173.1:0-2643 GCA_964436185.1 uncultured Candidatus Obscuribacterales bacterium
AAATCTATGGACGGAATCGACACCCGTTCCTGCTCATAGGCTGCTGCCGTGTCGCTCGACCAGGCGTCGTATGGATACTCCAGCGGTTTTACCTTTCGATACCAGATCTCGAGCGCGTCTGCCCTCCAAACCACCACTACCGACAGTGGCTGACCGTCATCATGATGTCTCTGAAAATTCGACAGCACCGACTTCTCCATCCGGATAGCCATACCGCCCGGAAACACTTTCACTTCGTGGTCTCTCATGAGCTCGATCATTTCCGGAGTGGCTTTGGCGACTGCCACCAGGACACTGTCTCCTTGTTTGCACCAGGCCATTGTTTTGAGATGATCTATACAGGATGCCGGAGTTACTGTCGTACCTTCCGATTCTGTCATGTTTCGTTCCATCCTTTATGCTCGACCATGAAAGTTTACCGCTTGAGAAAATCGAGATCTTAGAATTCGCTGCCGGTCAAAAAGGCTTTACCCCGGAGTACAACAAACCAACCAGTGAAAAAGGCTTGTACTTTTTCATTGTCTACTCAGATTGTGACAATCTTGTGCTTCTGGATGTGAAGTGTCGACACTCGGCAGTGTGAGCCAACATACGCCACTGGTAAAACGCCCGGTGCATGGCATTTTCTTGAGCGTCGACGGCTCGGAGAAGGCGAAAATGTTGCTGTTCAGCCGGCGAAATTGAGGTGTCTGCGAATGCCTCTGGCAAAGCTGGAGGCGGGCGTAAATTCGGACTTCTTTCATGACCGGAACGCTTTGTCTGATAAAGGGCTTGGCATAACGTATTTCTCCTTCATTAGGTTTATATTCCTTCTGTCGTGGAACATCATTGGTGGGTTTGAGTCCAGAGCTTTTTTCCTGAACTGTCGAACGTTTTAAGGGTTTGAGCTCATCGAGAACTTCAGACGAGCGAAGGTCAGCGCCCAAATCCTCATGGAGAGGAGAGATAGTGGCCGACCTCACGGCGTGCGATTCGTAAGACAAAATGTGTTCGAGATTGGAGTCGAAATACTAGCAAATGGATAAGAACGAGACAGCATCTGCTCCAACAGCATTTCTTGTGGACCTTGTGTCGAACCGAAAAATTCCGGTGGCTACGCCTAGATGTCGAGTTGGTCGTGACGATCTCAACGACATAGTCATAAGCGGCGACCAGTCGATATCAAGATTTCATTTCATCATTTCCTATGAGGACGGCGGGTATCGGGTCCAAGATGCTAAGAGCAGGCACGGCACATTTCTCAATGGCAATCAATTAGATACTCCTGAGCCAATCAATGATGGTGATGTTCTGAAAGTTGGTGTCTCCCTCTTTTGGTTCGTTGTCGAGGCTAACGCTGGTGCCGTAAAAGAGTCCAAGCCGGTCGACTCCGAAGAGGCGGCTGATTCTGAAATCTCCATCAAGGCTGGCACTGCAGAAGAGATGACTAAGTCAGTGGATCAGGGATCCACGCAAGAGATCGATAAAGAGTCCGCTGCGAAACTTCTGGAAGAGCACCAGGCTGCTATGGCTGCAGCTGACGCTGCTGCCGCCGAAGCCGCCGAAGTCGCAGCCGCAGAACCTGCCGAACAGAATAAAACTGAAGACGTCGATGAGAAAGCGGCTGCTGATAAAGGCGACGAGAGTGCTGAGGCTGAGCCGATTGATGCGTCCTCAGACTCCGAGCATGCTGACAGCGTGATTACGACCGTAAGCGACTTGCTCACTCCCCTCGAGGATGAGCTCGAAGCATCGAGAGAAATGATTCGCGATGCTCTCAAGAAAGGCGAGTTAGACAACCAGTCTGCGATGGCGAATGAATCGGATTCTGCCAGGGAAGAAGCAGTCGCCGAGCCCGCAGAAACGAATAGCGCGGAAGTGGAGCCCAAGAGCGAAACGGCTTCTGAAGAGCAGGAACCGGAGACGGCCGAAAAAGAGGAAGAGAGTCCGGAAGCAAAATCTGAAAATAAGGAAGAAGAAGAAAAAGATGACTCAGAGGTTGCGACGGCGACGGAGCCTGACGCAAGCGAGGCAAGTAAGCCCGAAGAGGCTGAATCGAGCGATACAGAAGAAGCGTCTGCCGGCGAATCGCAATTGGCTGACACAGAGGCCGGCGAGCTTGAAAAATCTGAGACGAGCGAGCCCGAAAAATCTGAGTCAGCCGAGTCAGAAAAGGTTGAATCAAGCGAGTCAGAACGAGGTGAGGCGGACGAGCCTGAGCACACTGAGTCTGCTGCGACTGGAGAGCCAGAACAAGCGGATACAGGAGAACCTGAGCAGGCTGAGACCGACGGAGAGCCACAACAGTCTGAGACTAGCGAGGCAGCAGAACAGCCCGAGGCTAGCGAGCCAGAACAGCCTGAAACAAGCGAGTCAGAACATTCGGAGTCAAGCGAGTCAGAACAGCCTGTCACAAGCGAGTCAGAACAGTCGGAGACTAGCGAGTCAGAACAGTCGGAGACTAGCGAGCCGGAGCAGTCGGAGACAAGCGAGCCAGAGCAGCCTGAGACAAGCGAGCCTGAACATTCCGAGACAAGCGAGTCAGAGCCAACTGCGACAAGCGAGTCAGAACCAACTGCGACAAGCGAGCCGGAGCAGTCGGAGACAAGCGATCCAGAGCAACCTGAGACCAGCGAATCAGAACAAGTTGAAACTGCCGATCAA
>CAYTDR010001174.1:0-2637 GCA_964436185.1 uncultured Candidatus Obscuribacterales bacterium
AACTGATGGATTCGATGTTTTAGATTAAATCTCGTCAAGCCGCCTAAGTGCAGTGTTTTGCCAGGTTTGAAAGCTCAGATTCAACTAAATCGAGATGGGCTCAGTCATCTAATCGCCCAGGTAGTGCTAAGTCAGAGATGTAACCACTGAAAAGCCCAGACTTTGAGCACCGAATCAGCGACTAGCTGATTGCAGTATCACTGGATCAAAGTTTTAGTGAAACTCTAACGGATTGCTTGAAGGGAGGAATCATGCGAAGTGTCTCTAAAGACGAGCTAAGCAACATTCTGAAAAACTGCTTGGAACTGGAAACGGACCTGGAAACAGAACTTAAAGAGCTGATGGCAGAGATGGACGAGGGGGAGCGTCTGGCGCTCGCCAGAGCCAGGGGTCTTCCCCTATCTATCTATGAGGCTCTCGGAGACGATGTTAGCGAGAGTGTTAGAAATGCCACCATCGCCAACAAAGATAGCCCTTTTGTGTAGCCTTTTGGAATAGTGGGTAGGTAGCGAAGGCATAGACACGGGTCAGTTGCAGATCATTCAGCCAGGACAGAATTTCATTTTGAACAAATCGGAAACACAATAAACAAACGACAAGACCAACATTGGTCTTGCATACGATTCTGATGCAACCGGAGGAAGATAATGAGCAAGTTCGTAAGATCCCGCACTGCTTTGATTACAGGAGCAGCGAGTGGAATCGGATATGAATTAGCCAAGCTATTCGCCTCTGACAATTGTGATTTGGTTCTTGTGGATAAAGATCAAGTAGGTTTAGCGCGAGTTGCTCAGGAACTATCGAGGACCTACGGCATCAGCTCTTATACACTGGTTAAGGATCTATCAAGCAAAAACGCCCCTCTTGAAATTTATGAAGAACTCACGTCCGAAGGACTGGAATTAGATGTTCTGGTCAACAACGCTGGATACGGTCTCTCAGGCGAGTTTCGTGAGATCAATCTAGAAGATCAGTTGAATATGATTCAAGTTAACATATCAGCAGTGGTGGCACTCACTGGTTACCTCTTACCACAATTATTGAAACGCGATAGTGCCGCGATTCTCAATGTTGCCTCAATCGCAGCATTCCAAGCCGGTCCGTACATGTCTACATACTTCGCCAGCAAGGCGTTCGTGCTATCTTTCTCAGAAGCACTTGCGCAAGAGCTTGCCGGCACGACAGTGTCAGTTACAAGCGTATGCCCACCACCAACAAACACCGGATTCGCCGCTCGAGCCGGAGCACAGGGCTCGTTTGCGTTCAATCAACACTTTATGATGAGCGTTAAAGATGTGGCCAAAGAAGCATATGATGGATTAAAAGTTAAACGAGTGATTGTTCTTCCTGGCGCTACAACGAAGCTTGCCGTGATGCTGAGTCGCTTTATACCGCGTTCAGTACCGATTTCGATCGCAGGTTTCATCAACAAGCGCAGGCATGGGGCCGTTCCTGAAAGTGCATTAGAAACTCCACTGTTACGACAATCATCTTGACAGGTTCAATCACCTTTTGAAAACGTGGTAAACTGCTTCTTTCCTTGAAAAGCTGAAGCGGCTTATCTACAAATAAAAGTCGATTAGCAAACAGGAGGTTCACTAGATGACTCGTACACGCATTAACTTGGTTAATGTCGTAACTGCGTCACTTGTACTGTCGGTCGTTTCTATGGCCCCCGCCCTCGCAAGCGTGAAAGTACAAAAATCAGTCACAGTTAACACAGACTTGAAACAGGCATGGGACGCAGTCATGGCGCACCAGCACGCGGAAAAAGAGTTCAACAAGAAACTGCAAGCTGGAAAGAATTCCCATTCAGTAATTATCGAAGAACAATTTTTCAGCCTGCCGGTCGTTGGATCCACTTCGGTTAAATACACTGAAGAAAACGTGCCTTATCAACGGGTTGAATACAAATTACAGCAATCTAAGATTCTCAATCAATTCGAAGGCACGTGGAATCTCGAGAAGAGCAAAGATGGCAACTCAGTGACCATCACACTTAACACCACAGTCGACAGTTGGATGCCCGTTCCATTCAAGGGAAAAATCTTGAAGAGCGTTGTATCGAAGAGCATGGATCAACGACTGGCATACGTGAAGAAGCAGGCGGAACGCCCACAGTAACCCCGGGTGCAATCGCATTCGGACGCAAGTCATTAGTTAGAGAAATCTTGACACCGAAAACGGCCTGCCGAGTCATTTTTCCGCTAGCGCCCACGCACACCGGAGAGCATAATTTCCTGAAGCGAATGCAACTTATGCACCGTAGGTAGTGTCTTCGGCTGGGAATGTTTTGAATCTATTGTTTGAGTAGCCTGGTCAATTCGCGGTCGAAAGTTGCTGCAAATGCCCGCTTTTCTTTCTGTCCGAACTGTTTTGGACCGCCCGTGATCTCTCCGCAATCGCGCATATCTTGAAGTAGGTTGCGAATTGCAAGACGATCACCAATATTTTCCTCGGTGTACTTGTCTCCTCTCGGATTGATCACAACAACGTCTTTCTTTACCAGCTCGTGCGCCAACGGGATGTCATGCGTAATGGCAATATCCCCTCCTTGCGCCAGCTCGACAATCATGCGATCGGCGGCATCGGGAGAAAGGTCTGACTGCCTGTAGGAGAAAAGCGCCGACGCAGGCA
>CAYTDR010001175.1:0-2636 GCA_964436185.1 uncultured Candidatus Obscuribacterales bacterium
TCCGGCGCTCGTAATATGACGCTGTGCGTCAGCTAAACGGAAGACTGTTAGATTCAAAACAAGCTCTGGTCCTTAAAATCGCAGGGCTCATCTCGATCGCAGTGCGACTTAGAGATGAGCTATACCGCAACTACTTTCTGATACCGACTGTCGGAGCGCTGTCCAACGCCTTGATTCCGGGGAGCTCGACACCTTCCAGGAATTCCAGCGAGGCACCGCCGCCAGTGCTTACGTGAGTCAAGCTCTCGTTGGACACACCCTTCATTTGCAGGGCGGATACGGAATCTCCGCCACCAACGATTGTCTTGACACCATTGCGAGTTGCCTCGACAAGATAATCAATCAGCTCGAATGTAGCGGTCTCGAATCCCTTCACTTCGAAGACTCCCAGAGGACCATTCCAAAGGATGGTCTTGCAAGTGCTCAGGGCATTCTTGATCTCGGTCATAGTCCTGGGTCCGAGGTCAAGTCCGAGTTTGTCTTCAGGAATGCTGTCTGCATTGACGGTTACCACCGGCACGCCTTCTTTGATTTCGGATGCACAAACCACGTCGGAGGGGAGAATAATGCGCACTCCCTTCTCGCGTGCCTGAGCTTCCAATTGCTTGCAGTAATCAAGCTTATCTTCTTCTACAAGCGACTTACCAACGGAATATCCACTAGCCTTAAGAAAGCTAAAGGCCATGGCACCGCCGATGATTATCACATCGACTTTCTCTAAAAGATTGTCCAGCACGCCGATCTTGCTCGATACTTTCGCGCCACCGACGATAGTGGCTACCGGTCTGGCAGGATTGTCGAATACATCGGACAGCATCTTGATCTCAGTATTGAGCAATCGGCCTGCAACCGAAGGTTTGAGAAACTTCGTGACACCTTCGGTGCTGGCGTGGGCACGATGGGCAGTACCGAACGCATCATTGACGTATATGTCTGCAACTGAGGCGAGCTCACTAGCGAACTCGGACTGGTTCTTTTCTTCGCCTTCATGGAAGCGGAGGTTCTCCAGCAAACACACCTGACCCGGCTCCAACTTATCGACAACCGTTTTCACCTTCGGTCCGACACAGTCGTCTACGAAAATGACCGTCAGGCCAGTCTTGGCACCGAGAATCTCAGAAAGCTTGCTAGCAATTGGTTTCAAAGTGAGTTTTTCCACTCTTTTGCCGTCTGGTCGCCCAAGATGAGAGACCAATATTACTTTCGACCCACAGGCGATAAGACGCTTGATTGTTGGAATCGCGGCTCTGATTCGCGAATCGTCGGCTACCGTTCCATCTTCGTTCTGGGGAACGTTGAAGTCGACTCTTACGAGTACCTTCTTGTCATGAAGGTCTTTCAAATCAAGATCATCGATGGTCTTTTTCATTTGTATTCTCTCCCAACTGGCAAAAAATGGTGATTGTGTGAGAAAGCCGGCATCCACACGATTGTGGACGCCGGCCTCATTTGTCTCTTTCTAGACGTTGACTGTCAACTTGCTGGCTACCAGCGCGGCAAGTTCTACCAATCTGTTGCTATAACCCCACTCGTTGTCGTACCAGGAGATTACCTTAACCATGTTGTCGCCCACGATCATGGTCAACTCTGTGTCGACGATGGAAGAGAGCTTGTTACCACAGAAGTCGATCGAGACGAGAGGCTCGTCCGCGACTGCCATGATTCCTTTGAGTTCGCCCTCGCAAGCCTTTCTACAGGCTGCATTGACGCCCTCGACGGTAACCGGTTTCTTGGTGTTGACGACGAGGTCGACGACACTGACGTTGGGGGTGGGTACTCTGACTGAGAATCCATTGAGTTTTCCTTTCAGATGCGGCATGACAAGACCGATTGCCTTGGCAGCGCCGGTGGTGGAAGGAATCAAGGATTGAGCAGCGGATCTGGCTCGGCGCAGGTCGTTATGGGCGCCATCCAGTAGTTTTTGATCGAGAGTGTAGCTGTGAATCGTTGTCATCAAGCCTTGCTCAATACCGAACTCATCATCGATTGCTTTGGCCAAGGGAGCCAGGCAATTGGTGGTGCAGCTCGCATTTGAAATGATGTGGTGTTTGTCCGGGTTGTAATCTTTGTGGTTTACGCCCAGGACGATGGTGATATCTTCATTCTTTGCAGGGGCGGAGATGAGAACTTTTTTGGCGCCGGCTGCGATATGAGCTTTTGCTTTTTCCGCATCAGTAAATGCGCCGCTGCACTCGAGAACGATATCTATCTTGAGATCTTTCCAGGGTAGATTGCCTGGATCACGATCTTGGGTGAATTTGATGTTCTTACCATCGACGACCAAATGATCGCTGGTATGAGAGACGGTGTGTCCTTTCAGCGGGCCAAGCACCGAATCATACTTGAGGAGGTGAGCTGACTGCTCGAGATTTTGGAATGGGTCGTTGATGGCGACGATTTCCAACTCCTCTTTGTTTGCATCCAAGTATGCTCTGAATACATTTCTTCCGATTCTACCGAATCCATTGATTGCTACTCTTGCCATAGTTATCCTTGCTCCTGTCTGTAACCGATAAGCCTGGTCATAGCTCGAAAGCCGCGTGGCTAAATGATTTCCTGCTAGCGCTTAGCGCAATCGTGATCGCGCAATTCAACGTGGGCTTGACTGCCCAGCGCCTGTCGCTCGTCCGTGATAT
>CAYTDR010001176.1:0-2635 GCA_964436185.1 uncultured Candidatus Obscuribacterales bacterium
ACTACAGCCAACAGCTTCTCTCCATTTCGGAAAAGGCAAATGAGGCGGCATCGAGTATAGTACCAGCGATGCTTAAGTCTACATCCTGCTGGGTCTCGACTCCGGAGTATCACAGGTCGATCCGATACCACGCAGTGTGGATGTTCGAATCGTGCGGGACGCTATCTCTTGGACCTGACTTTTTACAGTACGACAGTCCACGAATCTCATTCAGAGCCAATTTGAAGGATGTCAAAGACGTTTTTCTCGAGAAGCATCCGTGTTGGATGAAGCCAATTACCATGCACTTCATTACCATCACTTTCGAAGACAATTGTGGCTCGCATACGTTCCACATGTCGCCGTTTTTCATGCAGACGGATACGGTTTGGGACATCGACGACCTGTGCAAACAATGGTACGCGATGATCACGACGTCGCTGGAAAAAACATGGCATATGGATAACGAAGCGACTACTGACTCCAAGGGTGAAACTTGCCACCCGCTGCCGGACAAATCGGCGAGCGCAACCACTGACGAATAGCCGGATGAGCTCAGCCGCCTGAAGTACTCGTTCATCCGTGGGGGTGATGCAGATCGCTTTAGCGAAACTCAGCAGTATGAACCGTCGGCATTTCGGATCGAAATTTCTCCGCCGGTCAGCTCTATTTGCCCGTTCTCCTCGGTCTGAACTATCAAAGCTCCGCTCTGCGTGATATCAACTGCGGTGCCCGTACGATCGCGTCCACCCGATGCGAACTTAATTGTCTTACCGAGCGTAACCGAAAGCGCACGCCACTCGTCGAGGGTTCGCTCGATTCTATCCTGCATCAGCGCATTATAAACTTCCTCCAACTGGAAGCATAACTCGGCTGTCACAGCATTCATGTCGAGAGGAGCGTCAGTTATCGCCTCGAGCCAGGTTACCCTGTCCTTCAACTCGGCGGGAAGGTCAACCGGATTGAGCTTAACGTTGATGCCGATACCGATGATGATTGCCTGAGGCTTGATGTTCGCCGGCATTTCAGCAAGTATGCCACCAAGCTTTTTCCCGTCATGAACAAGATCGTTCACCCATTTCAATCCCACTTCCACGCCGGCAGTGGCGAAAAGTGCTTTGGCTGCCGCAACACCAACGCCGAGTGTTATTGGTGGAACATCCGCCAACTTTTTCTGCGGGCGAAGTATCAAGCTGAAATACAACCCGGAATCGACCGGCGAGATCCATTCGCGACCCATGCGACCGCGCCCACGAGTCTGCTGCCGAGCCATGACGACTGTTCCTTCCGGGGCGCCACCAGCAGCAAGTTCCGCAGCTCGTGTGTTGGTTGAATCAATCGATTCCCACAGCTCGTTCTCGCCGCCCGCCGGCTTGCCGATAACACTAGTGACAAGTCGGCGTTCGAACTCTACTTTATCTATCATCCACAGCCCCTTTGGAAATTCGCCCTGGCTCCGAAGGTTCGAGCCACGTTGCCCAACCGGCAGACACTACTTCGCTGCCGGCTGGTTGAGACTTTATCCGGGAGAACTCTAGTTGGCTCTAGCTACTAGAGTGCTGATCTCGTTTTTGCCGGAGATAAGTTTGTGTATCGGGCACTTATCAGCGATCGATTTGAGAGAATCGACCTGCTCGTCCGTCAGGTCTCCTTCCAAGGTTACGTCACGCACAATGTGCGGAATCGTACGACTTTCGTTTTCGGGATCGACAACCTTGTCTTCACGCAGTTTCACGGTCACCCCAGTCAGCGGCCATTCCTTTCTCTCTGCATACATCCTTATCGTCATTGAAGTACATGCACCGAGTGCTGCCAGCAGCAAATCATGCGGCGCAGGACCGATTTCATCGCCACCATGCTCTTTGAGCGCATCGGCAAGGAAGGAATGCTCCCCGACCAGAATGTTTTGCTTGTACTTCTGATCGCTCTGGTTTTTAACTACTACTTCAGACATGTTAGCCTCCTGCTGGTCCGGTGCACAAATGAGATCCATTGAGCATTGATAGCGATGCGCAGGTGATTAGACGCGCACGCCTATTGTCAACCCGCGATCAGATTCATCTGTTCTATGATGTTATTCTCTTGACTAGTCAAGATCCGATTTCTTTAGATTATTTGGCCTATTCGGTCCAACTTTCGTGATGCTCGGGGTTTGATCTGGTCGCATCCGGCTTGTTTTAACTGCTCGCCAATTTCCTTCGATGATATCGCCGTCGATGCCAAGCGCCCGTACTCCGCACGGTGCTTGCAGTTGACGCCTTTCCATGCTAGAAACATGCGTCATCCCATCGTCTTATAGATCTTGAAAGAATTGATCTTTGGCAGTAGGATGAGATGGTATCACATGCTCGGTAACCGAGTATGGTGCACAAATGAAGTTTGATATGTCCTCTGATCTTTAACAGCCGTCACGAACCGACAGACCGCGCTGAAAAGCCTAGAAATCGAGTGAGTCATTAGTATAGAGAGTGCATGGTCGGGTGGCAATACTGAATCCGGTATCAATGATTTGCTGGATAGCCGCTCCCAATTCCTAGAATTTTTTGCGAATCGAACGCATTCGTTCGTTCGATTTTCCGTATCTGATGTCTGGAGACATGTTAGCAAATTTCATAACGTCACTGACGAAGAGCTCCTTGATTGCGTCGAAGGAGTT
>CAYTDR010001177.1:0-2631 GCA_964436185.1 uncultured Candidatus Obscuribacterales bacterium
CTATCCTGATTTCGAAGCGCAGATGCTAGAAGTGAAAAAACTCCGGCTTACCTACTTCGATGATGGAGTGCCGCTTATCATCATCGGTTTGGCAAAGAAACTGCTGCTTGCTGATAACCTCGCCAAGTTTGTCGAAATGGGAGTCGCCGATCCGGGATCGTACGGAGCGATTGAAACATGGCTGTTTGCCTATGCTTTCGCCTTCCAGATCTATTTCGATTTCTCCGGATATACCGACATCGCCCGCGGTTCTGCGATGCTTTTTGGATACAAGATACCGATCAACTTCAACATGCCCTATATTGCCGCAAACATATCCGAGTTTTGGCACCGGTGGCATATCTCGCTCTCGTCCTGGCTCAGGGATTACCTCTTTATTCCGCTTGGTGGTTCGCGTGCAGGACGTTGGCAAACGAATCGAAATCTGTTTCTGACCATGGCTCTGGGCGGTCTGTGGCATGGAGCAGCGTGGAATTTCGTCGTTTGGGGGATTTTTCATGGAGTTGCTCTAATCGTTCATCGTGAGTTCAACACGCTGAAGAGCTCTGTCGCCGCGCTCGAAAAGTTCTGTCAGTCGAAAATCTGGCACTATATGTCCATTCTTCTCACGTTTCAGATAGTTTGCATCGGCTGGGTGTTCTTCCGGGTAGAGCATATCGGCACCGCATTCGGTATGGTGAAGCGAATGATCTTCTTGCGACCGTTGCTGACACGCGCAGAGGGAAGCCACTTGCTCGTGCTCAAGCCTGAGTTGCCGGTGCTGGTTCCGGTAACCATTGCTCTGGTGCTAGCCTTACTGGTGTTGAACTTTCCTGTGAGCTGGCTTAACCAACGCCGTTTCTTCAACGGTCTTCATGCGCCCCTCAAGGCCGCTTACATTGCTCTGTTAGTACTGTTGATGGTGACGTTCAAGTCCGAGCAGGCTCAACCTTTTATCTATTTCCAGTTTTAATCAATGCTCGCTGATTGCAGTCCGCTGCTATGGAAAACTGCAATGCTCAATCAGTTGTTTACATCACGAAAGACCCGAGACTGCCACCAGCGCGAGCTTGATTGTTCCCAAGTGTTGATTAATTGATAGTAAGACTAGGATTCTATTTTGTCGCTATCCTGACATTTACCCGCCAGCGCGCGCGGTGTAAGTCACGGAACGCAGGTGTATTGTGAACAGCGACAGTATTCTCTTCCATATCGGCTATCACAAGACAGGCACGACCTGGTTGCAAGCGCATCTATTCACGAACAGCGAGCTCGGTTTGCGGCTGATGGATAGAGACTTCGTGCGCTCCAGGATGATGGTGCCTGGTCCTTTTGAATTCGACGCAAGTGGAACGAGAGAACAGTTTCAATCGATGGTCTCTAAGATCGAGGGAAGCAAGCTGACGCCCATCATATCGAACGAAGGGCTGAGCGGTTCTCCACATGCAGGCGGATACAATTCTAAGGAGCTGGCCGATCGAATTTATTCGGTCTGTCCGCAGGCGAGGATTTTGATTGTCACTCGAGAACAGCATTCCGCCATCCTTTCCAACTATGCGCAGTATGTCTCGATTGGTGGCAGAGCTTCGTTGAAAGATTATGTGCAACCGAAGGCGCGCTGGCAGACAAGGTTACCGCTGTTTCGCCTGGAGCATTTCAAGTATCATCTTCTGATCTCCTATTACAAACAGCTTTTTGGTGCTGAGAACGTGTCAGTTCTTCCCTACGAGCTGTTCGTGGCTGAGCCGAAAGAGTTTGTCGAAGGTGTGCTTCGAAGCTGCCGTGTTCCAGTGGATGAGAATGAGCTGAAACAGCTTCCGTTCGAGCGAAAGGAAAACAAAAAACGTAGTGCCAGCGGTTTGACTGCCAAGAGACTGCTCAATATCTTCTATCCACTCGAGACTTTTCACAATCTGCAAACCAACACCTCGCAAGAGGCGTGGCGACGGTCCTTCGTCGATACCACCGCGGATATGATTGGCCGGCTTTGTCCGCGCTCGATCGATGATGCGATGAATGCGCAGAACAAGCAATGGCTGAAAGAGTTTCTTGCGGACACCTTTGCCGAGAGCAATTCAATTGT
Organism: uncultured Candidatus Obscuribacterales bacterium; assembly: GCA_964436185.1. Classification (GTDB taxonomy): domain Bacteria; phylum Cyanobacteriota; class Vampirovibrionia; order Obscuribacterales; family Obscuribacteraceae; genus CAYTDR01. The sequence goes on from CAYTDR010001177.1 coordinate 2,063, forward strand.
CAGCGAGCTTTGCGGTCTGGATTTGAAACGATGGGGATATAGAGTCGTTGATGGTCAGACGATCGATGTGCTGAGGAACGCTTCTGAGTTGGCAGGTATCAGCTAGAGGCTTCGCACACCGTTCTTGGTGCGATTCCTTATAACGCCAGACGAAGCATCACTCTACTCTGGGGGTTGATAGCTTGGAGAGTCAATGGCGTGGTTTTAGTCGTCATACATGCTGTTGGCTTTATCGATTCTATTTCGAATCTCGTTTGCCTTTTCTTTTGCTGCCCTGGCCTTTTCTCGTGCTGCGGACTGCTCTGCAGCTGATTTTGCATTACGCTCGCCGTCCTCTCCTTCCCTTACTGCTTTTTCGGCTGCTTCTAGCTCTCTTCGCAGATTTTCGAAGAGACCAGGGGGAGCCTTTCTTGAATCGGCCGAAGGTGCAGTTGGAGGCGGGGTGCCGCCAGCGGCAGCCGCGGCTGCCTCTGCTTCCCGTTGTTTCTGTCTCATCAGAAGCAGGAGAAGGAATGCTGCCACTTTATCCATATCCTCTTCAGCCTTGCTGGCGCCGGGACCTGGTGTGG
>CAYTDR010001178.1:0-2625 GCA_964436185.1 uncultured Candidatus Obscuribacterales bacterium
CGTCTAGCCCTTTCATTTTCTTTAGAGCCTGCTCCATCAGATTGATACGCTCTTCCATCAAGCGAAGATCAACCTGTTCGATACGGGACATCACTCGCTTGATGTTATGGGCCTTCTCCTTCATGATGGCAATGGCGGGATCATAGACGTCACCCTCCATTGCTGCCGAGAACATTTTTGACAGCTCACTCATGTCAGTACTCAAGTCTCTTGCTGCATCAGAAAATTTTCTGAGCACCGGATCCTGATCGACTCTGCTTAACATGTAACTTCGCAAGGCATCCTTGTCGAGCAGATTATGGTCGCCTCTGAGCTGGGCCAGACCCCTTGACTCACCTGAATTTTCCGACGGTCGTAAGCCCAGGGCTTGCTGGAAGCCAACCGTGGAGGGTGCTCCTTTTCTGAAGTAAGTGACCCCGTCTTGTCCCTTCGTGACAGACTGGTTAGAGTCGATCGCATAGCCTGGGACAAGATCCCAGTGCGCGCGTTTTCTGTCATGGAGTCTCTTGAGGGTGCTGGCACCCTGGATAGTATTATCGGTAGATCGGGTCAGGTCTTTCCATGCGTTTTCCGACAAGATAGACAGACCAGACTGATGCTCTTGCCAGAGATTCATCAATAGCTCATCTGCGGCAACTTGCTTTCCACTGTTTCGCAACTGTGCCAGCTGAGCCGCAGCAAGCGCCACTTTCAAGCCGTCTGCTTGCTGAATCAGTTTCGACTGTCGGGTCTGAGCTTCATCAATCAGTTTCCTGGTGGCTGTAAAGGCCTTGATGCTGCACACCTGATTGTGATTGAAGTCCTCATCCACTGCATTGTTGAAGATATTGGCGAATTTGGAACTGGTGGAGACGCCCTTTTTTGTAAGATCTGCAAATGCCTGGAGCTCTCTGTCTTTCTTGAGTCTAAGACCATCAATCTCTCGGTAGCTTGCCCAGATCTCATCAGTTTTTTGCTTGTGAAGGGCATTGACCTCGCCTCTCAAATCACGAAGAAGGGCGCTGTTCCAGTGCGGCGCTTGGTCGGCATTGAGTGTTGCCAGCTGTTTCTGAGTCTGCAATGCGCCGTTTCTCATTTGCCGCAGAACGTCCGCACTGTTTATGGTGGCATTGGCCCAGGCGATGTCATCCTGTTGTTCTTTGCTCAGAGTATCCCAGTTTAGCTTCTTCTTCTCCTCTGCAGTCGGTTCGCTCCATCTCAGTAGCTCCTTCAGCGGCTCAGGAAGACTGTTCCAACCCATAATGCGGGCTCTTTGAGAACTGGATAAAGTGTTCATGAGCTCGACATTCTCTACCACTCTGCGGATGACATCCTTGCCGCTTTCGGTTTCAGATGTGTATTGAGAGATAATGAGATCTGTTATGTCGAAAACAGTCTCGCGCCCATCGGGATTCGGCTGAGTATGATCGGCTCCCAGAAGCCCGCTTCCAAAGATGATAGCCGCCTCGGACAGAGGCAAATTGGCATTATCGATTATCCTGTTGATTTGACCGGCAAGCGCTAGATCGAATGGTCGGTTGTCATAGTAGTTAATCAGTCCTTCACGAAGTGCTTTGCTTTCATGGCTTGCTATCAGCTTATACGAGCCGTCCTTGTCAATCTCACCTGTAGGTATCGGCCACGGCAGATCTCTGAATGCGACATAGGCCGCCTCGCGGGGGCCTATGTCATTGTTTGGAGCGTTGGGCGCTTTCGCCAGGGCTGATAAGAGAACCTTGGCCACACCAGCCTGAAGCTGCCTGGCGGCGTCACCTTCGAAACCCATTTGGGAAATCAATTCGATACCAGTTTTGGTGTCCCTGATAGCCTGCACGATTTGTGCTCGTTGCCCGCCATCTATTTTGAAATCCGCGAATACCTTCGACAAATCCTGCTTGTTAGCCAGAGCCTCTTCGATTGCTCTTCTGGCGTTTCCTTCGACCTTGTTTTCGTCGAGCGCGCGCCTAACGTTCTGAATTAAATAGTTATATCTATCGTCTCCACCGTAGGAAGCAAGAATCTGTATCTGCTCTTTGGAAAGATCCCTGGCGAACAATGCTAAGGCATCGAGACAGTCCCTCTTCTTCCGAGTATCGAAATCATTAGCTCCCTTCACCTTGACGGTAAAGGAATGAGCGTCGCCAAAGCGATTAATTACGGCGGTGATTATCTCCAGACGCACTACTGGTGGTATCTTATCCACGACGGGAGCCAGTTCATTAATCATTTCCTGACTGATGTGACTCGATACGATTCTGCCGGTCTCTGAATCCCAATGCTCCGCCAGTTGCATCAGTCCCTTGATGGCACTGGTAGTGGTGCGGGGATCGTTGAGTTCCTCCCACACTGCGTTATAGTCATCGGCCTCGAGATTCGCCATCGCCTGATCGAAATTGCCGAGCAGAGGATCATAGCCCGGTACCAGCTTAGCTACTCGTTCCTTCAGCGCTTGAGACGGATAAAGTCTCTCAAGCGCCTTTTTGAATACATGATTAACATGGGAGGAATCACCATCAAGTCTTGCCACCTTCCCCAGTGTCTCGAGTAAATGAGCGGTATCACCTGTCTTGGCAAACGAACTCTCCAGCGCATTGACGACCAGCCGGCGATGCTCCCGATTCTGAGCAACATCTTCAAGGGTCTTCA
>CAYTDR010001179.1:0-2624 GCA_964436185.1 uncultured Candidatus Obscuribacterales bacterium
GCGTCCGCCCCAGCCTCTACCCATACCGCCAAAAGACGGAGTTCGGCGTCTGCCTCCCCACATGCTCGTCCCGGATGATGAACCGGATTGTGAGCCACTGCTGAAGCCGCCCCAGGTGCGTTTCGACGAGGTCCCCAATGATGTGGTAGATGAACTCGAGCCGAACGTCTTCTTGCTGGCGAAACCACTCCCGGACGTCTTTTGCTTGTAGCGTGTGTTGAAGTCACTGTTGGAGGTTTTCTGCGCCGTATAAGATGGTGTGGTGCGGAAGCTGTCTCGGTGATCCCTCAATATAACTGTCTGAGTATAAGGCGTCGAATATCGTCCGCCCCAGCCGCCCATGAGGTGAGAAAGTACCATCATCTGGACGAACGGGTTGCCCAAGATGCTGTGTTGACCCTCGTAATAAGGGCGATTGTCATAACCGGACATACGGTAGGGAAGCTGATTCTCCGTTACGTCGCCTGTCTGCTCGATGGTGAAGAGCTTCTCCTCGCCCTGCTGATAGCCCGGTTCTTTCTTGTTATCGATAAATCCGGTGACAGTCAGTTTGCCGGTTTTGCGGGTGGCATCTATGGAGACGACTTCTTTTCCTTCATAAATCTCGTTGACGCGCTTTTCAAAGGCAGTCATCCAAGAGTTGAAATCCTTACCTTTTGTGTCCCAGAAGGCTTTCTGTACTTCGGTGAGGTTGATCTTCTGCTCCTCTCCCTGGACCTGTGAGGAAACATAATGCTCGGCGGGCGCTTCTGGCCTGCGTTCCGGAGCGCAGCTGGTGAGCATGAGCAAAGCCACCAGAGGTGCGGTGATTGCCAAAACAGGTTTTTGTCTCATTATGTTTAATCCTTCGTCGTCGTATATGGTTGTTTACCATACTATCGATCTAGATTGTATAAAAATTGCGCGCCTTCGGCTCAAGATGGTGTAACCGCAAACCCTGTTTGTCAGCCAAATTACGGCAAATAATCAGCCCTGCGGGCTTCAACTTTCTTTTGTATTCGTAAGAGCGGCAGCCGAATATCACTAGATTGGCGAGCATTTGATTCTTTCTCTCTCGGGCTGGAAAGGTTCCGCGCCGCGCCCGAACAGTGCGTAACCATCAGTAATCGGGTATAAGAGTGGTTGCGGCAGCCATCACGTTTTTGAACGGTTGCCAGAGCGGGTTTTATCAGGAGCCCCCATGCCTCCCAAACTGCTGGTTGTCGATGACGAGAAGCCGATTCGCGACATAGTGGCCATTGCCATGGAGGATGAATGGACGGTAATCTGTGCCGGCTCCGGGTCAGACGCGCTTGCTCTTGCGCAGACCGAGCAGCCCGATCTGATACTGCTCGATCGGATGATGCCCGAGATGGATGGCATCAAGACGCTTCAACAGCTGCGCAGTGAGCCATCTACCGCTAATATCCCAGTCATCTTCCTGACTGCTAAGCTACAAGACGATTTGCTGGAAAGCGAGATTTCTGTGCTGGGTGTACTGCGCAAGCCGTTCAACCCGATGACGCTGCCCAATGATGTCCGGGCACTGCTTGAATCATCCCCGTGAAAGCGATGAGATAGATGAAGTTAGAGAAACAACAGACTCGAATTTATCTGATAACCGCTGCTGTCACTGCTTTTGTCCTAATGCTGGTGGCGGGCTACACCACCTCCCAACATATTTTCAATATGACGGTTCATCGGCGTGCCATTCTGGAGATGCACAATGTGCTGACCTCGTTGGAAAGGATAGAGATATCCGTCGCTAGGGGTGAGTCGTTAAATCGTGCCTATCTGCTTACTGGCAAGGATGAATGCAAAAAACAGTTCGAAGCAGAAAAGAAGAAAATCCGCGAAACCATCGATGCTGTTACTCCTTCGCTTGCTAACAATGCTAACCAAGCGAGAATGATGAGCCGCCTCCAGCAGTGCATCGAAGAGAAACTGAAACGCATGGAGGAGTCGTCGAGCTCCAAAATTTCTCAAGTCGAAGTACGCGAGATTATTTTGTCGGATCTGGAACATTCGCATGAGAAGGACGAAATTTCGACGCTGCTCGAGCGCATCGAGGCGTCTTTGGAGAGCACGATCTTCGAGCAAGCCGCTATTCTCGAGTCGGCGGTGGCAGACCTTATCCAGCTGATCCTGGCGCTGTGCGCAACGGCACTCTCTGTTTTTCTCACCACTTTTATCTATGTTGACGCGGCGGAAGTTGCCAGGCTGAAAAAGCATGCCCGACAACAACTTTTTTACCGTATCTCTCAAGCGTTGGCAGAACCTCTGGCGCTGACTGATTGCATTCGTCAGATTCTAAAGCTCTTCTGCTCAGTTTTCGAATGGACCTGTGGGGTCTTCTGGATTCCTGAAGGGGAGTACCACATTCGGTGCTACGATTTTTACGGAAATGAGGCGTCTGGCAAACTCGAAGCTACCACACGACTGCTCGTGCTGGAGCGAGGCGAAGGTCTGGCAGGTGCGTCCTGGTCTAAGGGTGCACCTATATCGGTCAACTTTCCTGCCACGCCGGACGGCACTGCCAGGGGAGACGTGCTAGCGCAAGAGAATATGCGCTCCGGCTTTGCCTTACCGTTATTTCTGGGTGAGCAACTGGTGGGCGTATTCGAATTCTTCTCACGACGGCGGGA
>CAYTDR010001180.1:0-2623 GCA_964436185.1 uncultured Candidatus Obscuribacterales bacterium
CTCGCGTGCCACCAGCAGTGATGAGAATATTCTTGCCGGCCAGTGTCTTATGGGCCAGCACTCGAGCAGCCACCGAAGCTATGATAGTCTCCACGGAAGCCATCTTTCCGGAGCCAACGTCGCCGCAAGCTACTTCGCCGAACTCAGGCGCGATGATGTCATAGTGCATGCGGTGTTGCAGTGTCTCTAAATTCTTCTGCGTGGCGGGATGCGCCAACATTGTGGGATTCATCGCCGGAGCGATGGAGACCTTAGCCTGCGAGGCAAGCACCATGGTCGTCAAAAGATCGTCGCAAATTCCATTCGCTAACTTGGCAATTAAATTAGCAGTCGCCGGCGCAATCAAAATAAGATCTGCCTTCTTGGCCAGCTCGATGTGCTCTGGGCGCCATTCCTCGGCTTCCACGTACTGTTCGCAATGGGCTTTGTTGCGAGTAATCGTAGTCAGGCTCAGAGGAGTGATGAACTCCTTGGCGTTCCGCGTCAGTATGGCATGAACGTCAGCTCCCGATCGTCGGAGCATCGATGCTATGTCGCACGCCTTATACGCCGCTATTCCGCCGCTAATGCCGAGAAGTATCGTCTTGTTTTCAAGAGGAGCGAACTTCTCGATACTCTCCTTCTTGCTCTGCGCTTGCAAATTCTTCTGCGGTTTCGATTGACCCTTGCCCTTCATCGCTCCAGCTCCCTATCACCAGTTATGTATCATTATGCTTCTATTCCGCACATTTAGCTACGCACTTGAATTCCGAAGGTGGCATAAATAGCATAATTTAAGCTGTCGAGCAGGAGAGCCAATCCTGGCAGGCATGTGTTGGTGTTTGGCACTCCCTGGCGGTTTGAGCGCCGGTCGCGCGGGCACCCTGCAGAACCACCATTGCCAATGGCGTCGAGAGCTGCGGTATAGTTGTACAACTTTCACAACACGGTTAACTTGTCTCAATGGAAAAATTCTACGTCACCACTGCAATCGACTATGTCAACGCCACCCCGCACATCGGCCACGCTTATGAAAAGATCGCCGCCGACATCGTGGCTCGATACCACCGCATTCGCGGCAAAGATGTTTTCTTCCTCACTGGTGTAGACGAGCATGGCTCTAAGGTAGAACGCTCTGCACGTGAGGCCAATATCGAGCCGCGCGAATTCTGCGACCAGATGGCAGCCAAGTTCAAGCAAGCATGGAAAAACTTGAATCTTTCCTACGATCAGTTCATCCGCACTACTGATGACTATCATGAGAAAGCAGTGCAGGTTCTTTTCAAGAAACTGCAGGACAAGGGCGATATTTACAAGAGCACTTACAAGGGTCTTTATTGCGAGGGCTGCGAAGACTTCGTCCGTGAGCGCGATCTCAATGACAAGGGACTCTGCCCGAATCACCTCAAACCGCCGAAGGAAGTCGAAGAACATAACTATTTCTTCCGCCTCACCAACTATAAAGACAAGATTCATCAGTGGCTCGACAAGAACCCGAATGCAGTACGGCCAGAAGGGCGCAAAAAAGAGATTCTCAATCAACTCGATGATCCGGAGCTAGGTGATTTCAGCGTCACAAGAGCGCGTAGCTCGCTAACCTGGGGAGTTCCTGTTCCGGGCGATGAGAGCCAAGTTATCTATGTTTGGATAGATGCGCTCGCCAACTACATCACCGGAGCCGGCTATTCATACGATGAGGAAAAATTCCGTCGTTGGTGGCCCGCGGATTTGCATCTGATCGGAAAAGACATCAATAAATTCCACTCTATCTACTGGCCAGCTGTTTTAATGGCGGCCGATATCGAGTTGCCCCGGCAGATATTTGCTCATGGTTTCATCACCGTTGAAGGACAGAAAATCAGCAAGTCGCTGGGCAATGTCATCGACCCCAACTCGCTCGTCGAGCAGTACGGCGCCGATGCGGTGCGCTTTTATTTATTTGCCGGCACTCCGTTTGACAACGATGGCGATTTCTCTCGCGATGAGTTTGTTCTCAAGGTGAATGCCGCTCTGGCAAACAATATTGGTAATTTAGCCAACAGAACGCTCACCCTGCTCGTAAACAACTGTGGTGGCGTGGTTCCTGACAGAAATCCGGAACATAATCTCAGGCAGCAGGCCAACGAAATCCATATAGTCGTCGGCAAACATATGGAACACCTGGAGTTTGCCAAGGCGATCGATGCGATCCTCGCGCTCGCCGACCAGGCGAACAAATATTTGAATGACGAAAAGCCCTGGCAGCTCTTTAAGGAAGGAAAGAACAAAGAGGGTGAAGAAGTGCTCTTTACTTGCCTGGAAGTGCTTCGCAGAATTGCGATGAACATCTATCCTTTCACTCCTAGGTTGGCACAAGACCTGTGGACACAACTAGGAAACGAAGACGACATCGGAATCATCGGAGATAGACAGAAGGACGGCTTCTTCGACATGCTCCGACCTGGCGTAAAAGTGAACAATACAGGTCCCATCTTCAAACGCCTGGAAGAAACGAAAGTCGCAACATAGACCGCGAAACTATGGTATTGCGGCGATCACGAACGTGTGGCACACGGCGAGCCTAGAGGCATTGCCGCGAAATTGTGGCGTGTTCGCGAGAAAGATTGCCGCAAAACGATGAACATCGCCCATTTTGCAGGACCAT
>CAYTDR010001181.1:0-2620 GCA_964436185.1 uncultured Candidatus Obscuribacterales bacterium
ATATCTAAGTTGTATTTGCAAGCAGGTCGGTCTTCCACTTCACCTAAGACCCTGGCGATGTTGACCAAGGCGGCTTGCGAAAAGATTCGCACACGTGTTGCGGAAAATACATCAACACCGACACATCTCCTTCAACTCTTGAGCGGGGATGAATGCACTGATGTTCGAATCGCCGTTGCATGTAACGCAGCCACTCCAGCCAATGTCTTGTGGATGCTTGCATTGGATCGCAACCCCGATGTGAGACTTAGCATGGCTGAGAATCACAATCTGTCGGCGACCATCCTGACGTGGCTAGCCGGAGACGAGAATCCATACGTTGCACTGAGAGCCGAAAGAACACTTGCGACCAACGGTCACAATATCGACGGCAAAGGAGAATCAATTATGTCCGCAACCAAGATCGAACGGACCCTGCGTCGCATGCTCAATAGCAAGGAGCGACTCACTAAGGCAGACGCTAAGCGGCTCCGTGAGCTAATTCTGGAAGATGGCTACTTCAGTAAGACTGAGAGAAAGGTCGTAAGAAATGCCATTGAAAACGATCTACTCGACGACCCTGCATTTGAAGTCTTTCTTGATCTGTACTTGCACAATCAACTCGGACATAAGGATGAGCGTGCGATTGCCTAACAGGTAAAACGTTCAAGTGTACATTCACCAAAGGAGATTTTTATGAATATTCTTGTTGCCATTGACAGTTCTGCTGCTACCCATGCGGCTCTTGCTGCTACTCTAGCTCGTCGTTGGCCGGAAGGAACAGACTTCCGCGTGTTGACTGTAATACCTGGAAATTTGCGTGACAAATTCAGCAGTGGCCGAATCAGTCCTGACGTTTTCCGTGCTCATCGCCTGATAGATAGAGCGACGAGCGAAATTGAATCATGCAACGAAGATTCAATTGTGACCGGTCAAATCGATGCCGGGAATCCGACGAAATCAATCACCAGAAGCATAGATGCATGGCCGACCGATCTTGTGATTGTCGGTTCTCACGAACGTGGTCCAATGGAGAGGTTGTTCATGGGAAGCGTTTCGAAATCTGTAATGCATAGAGCTAACTGTTCCGTGTTAGTGGCCAGGAACCTGGTCGAAACACCAACTGGTTGCAGCCCGATGAATAGAGTAATGCTTGCGATTGATGACTCGCCTTATTCTAAGGCTGCGGTAGATTCCGTGCTTAGTTCAACCTGGCCCGCGAACACCCGCTTCTATATTTTCAGTGTCAGCAGTCCGATGTATTCAGGATTCGCCTACGAACCGTCTGCTACGGCCGTGAGCTGGGCACTGGACTTTCAAGAGGAACGGCATCGAGAGGTTGAGGAAATGGTTCTTGGCGTATCGCTCCAGCTCGAGGACGCCTTCGGATCAGGCAACGTTGAATGCGGCGTTATAGAAGGATATCCAGAAGATGTGATTCTCAAAACCGCACGTGACTGGGATGCGCATTTGATTGTCGTCGGCTCGCATGGGCGTCCCGACATGGCAAAGCGTTTTCTCGGCTCCGTGTCGCAAACAGTGGCTATGAAAGCTGATTGCTCGGTGCAGATTGTTCGATCCAGCGTAGCGCAAATCAAGCGCATGAAGGATCGTAGCAGAGAAGCAACTAAACTGCCGACTGCAAGCGGTTTTTAGAATCGCTGGATTACAGCCGCAACATATAAGGAGAAAAGTCATGATGAGATCTATAGCACGGGCACCACAAAACCCCCAGGGAAAAATCCCTATACATGCTCGCTGGTACAGAGTTGAAACCCAAGCGCTGTTCGGAAAATCGATTGGAGAACTCTGCATCCGTAAATTGACCGGCAGCACAATCATGGCCGTTCGTAGGGATAGCGTCATAGCTCAATTCCCAGATATCAACTTTATTTTGTTGGAAGGGGATGAACTTTATGTCGTCGGAACACGCGGTCAACTTGCGTTCTTCGAGCGAGTGTTTGGAATGTCCGCAAGTTTTAGATCTAGATCCGACCTGGCAACTTTTGAGAAGAAGATTGCATAGGCAGGGAAACCTTCAATAGAGTCAAAAATAAGGAGAACAAAGATGGCTACCAAAGTAAGAGATACACCTGACACCTGTTGCATAACCGTCAGACCAACAGGTCTTTCCCATCCTATCTGGGGAATCATCATTGCCTTGTTGCTCGCGATAATGCTTCTTGTTTCATACGTGAACAAAAACGGCCCAATGGCGAAACAGGCATCGTCTCAAGCTGTCACTACTCAGTCTGCTCCGCACTTAGGTCCTTCAGCGGCTGAACTCATTCCTGTGATTACCGGTGGTGCGGGCGGTAGCACATCACTTGGAGGCAACTCGTCATTGGGTGGTGGATCGCATTAACGCGAAGGGCGGCCCAAGCTAGTTGAGATTTGATTGGAGGTAAATATGAACAGTTCAAAGCTTAAAAGGCATCCAGGTCTGCGGCTATTTGCGCGAGATCACGGCGTGGGACTTGTTTGCGCTCAACGCTTGCGCAAGACCACTCGTGCGACACGAGAAGATCGTATCAAACTTGTCGAGCAAATGCAGTCTGTTTGCGCTGATGTCCTTACAGTGTCCCTGTCGGACGAGCAACGGGTCTTGGCACCAATGCTTGCCCGTACTGGATATGCTCAT
>CAYTDR010001182.1:0-2616 GCA_964436185.1 uncultured Candidatus Obscuribacterales bacterium
GTTTGCTGCAAGTGTCGGCGTATGTAGCCGGTTCACTCTCTTTGATTATGTCTACAATGCTAAACAGCTTCTCATAGGTCGAAATACCTTTCTCCAGATCGTTCTTTCTGTTGTAGATATCGCCCATTACTCGCAGCGGCTGGATCAATCCCTTCTGCTGCAGCGGATCATTGTCCATTGCAGCCACCGCTTTCTGGCTTGCGTGCAACGAGTCATCGTCCTTGCCTTGCATAAAGCAAACGTATCCGAGGATTCGGTAACACTGTCCAAGCGGCCAGGGTCCTTTCACTTTCTCGGTTACATCGATCAACTGTCGGGTCTTTTCCTCAGCTTCTTCCCAGTGCGATGAGTTTGCGTACAACTCAACCAGGTTGGAGAGCGCATTAGCGTACTCTTCCGAGTTGATCCCCTGCTCGTCTTTGACCAGATCGAGAGCATCCTTAGCGGCATCCTGTCTCGCTCCGAACCCTTCTACTTCGGTTTCTTTGGCGCTCTTGCGGTCGACTACCCAGAGCGTATCGTTGTTGAGTGCCGGATATTGCTGTCGCTTGTGCCCGAGACCGCTGGTGACCAGAAAAGAAGCCGCGCCGAGGATAATCACCGACATGACTGCAAATAGGAGAATTTCACTGGAAATCGGCAGCCCACGAACAGATCGTTTTTTGCCGCCATCTGCCCGGAACGCACGAGCGGTGCTCTGCCACTCTTCGTCGGAAGCCACCAGAAGCAGGTCCAGGTCATGCTTGATGTCTTCGATCGTCTGGTAGCGGTAGACAGGCTCTTTCTCCAGGCATTTGAAAACCAGAGTCTCCAACCGTTTAACGAAAACTGGATTGGCTTCTTCGAGTTCGAGCGGCTTGGGCTGCTCGTTCATGTGCTTGTAGGCAGTCTCCAGAACGTTCTTTCCTACAAATGGAGGTTTGCCTGTGACAGTCTCATAGATGACACAGCCAAGAGAGTAAATGTCGGTCCGTAAATCCAGCCTTTTGCCGGTGCATTGCTCAGGACTGAGGTAGAGCGGGCTGCCGAACACTTCCCTCGATTGAGTGATGTACTGAGTGGACTTATTGCTCTGACTCTCATCAGCCAACAGCTTGGCGATGCCGAAATCCACCAGTTTGACGTCGTCGGTGAATCTTTCGTTGTTCAGAATAATAATGTTAGACGGCTTCAGGTCGCGGTGCTGCAGCCCCGCCTTCATACCTTGCTCCAATGCCAGGCACACCTGCTTGAAAATGTTTATCGCGCGTTCGATTGCAATGTGACCGCTTTTCGAAAGCACATCCTCCAGGCTCTCGAAGACCAACTCGTCCACAACCAGGTCCAGTTGCCCTTCGGGCGTCGTGAACACGTCTTTATAGCTGCCGACATACTTGCTTTCAATGACGAGAAGACCGCGCACCTTCTGCTCGAACCGTTTCAGATTGCGAACGCTTTCCAGAAGGTGGGGATGAACTCTCTTGAGAATGGCCGGTTTATCATTCTGCTGTTTGTCAATGGAGCGATAAACGGAGCTGAGACTGCCCTCGCCAAGAAACTGAGTGACCTTCCACCTGCCTGCGCCGATCAGCTTGCCGACAAGAGGATCGGCTTCACCGAATAGTGATACATCAACGTTCTCTTGCTCTTTGGTGGACACTGGAGCCTCTTATGATTGAGTGAGCGAGATTGAGCTATCTAATTACTATTCCACCATAGAACCAGATTCTCGACACTTGTACCAATTTTTCAATCGGCAAATAAGAGGAAATCGAGGGAAAGCCTTGCCTGGATTATCTTCCACAGACACTCGGTTGAAACGAATAATCGGCTTCTGAGGCAGCAGCACAGCCAAAAGAGATTGAGAATTCCCCATTATCGGCGCTCCCACCCGGTTGCTCTGAAGAAGACCTCTCCGTTTAATGTTGCCTACGCAAGATTATTCTTGGATGGTTTCGTTCTTTTTGACCGCTGGCTTTTCGGCGGCGCCAGCAGCTCCATGAAGAACGTGGTCGTAGCCTGCTCTGATTCGAACCAGATTCTTCCACCATGCGCTTGCACAATCCGCCTGGCAATGGACAATCCAACACCAATCCCGGGTTTGTCCTCATCCAAACGCTTGAACATGCCGAAGACATTTTGTGATGTTGCATTCCCCAATCCGATACCATTATCGGTGATGGCAATGATAACCGTCCCATCGACTCGTTCCTTGGTCTTAATCTCTATGACTGGATCCGCAGACCCACGATATTTTAGTGAATTACCAATGAGTTTATGAAAGACAATTTCAAGCAATCGTTCGTCACCATATACGGTGGGTAGATCAATTTGTCTAACCTTGGCATTTTCCACAAAAATCTGTTCTTTCAGTGCCCGCGAAACATGCCTCACGACTGCCCTCAAATCGACCTCGTCCCGCTTTGCCCTATCCAGATCAAGATTGTTGAACTCCAGTATCGCGTCGATCTTTTTAATCGCCTTGTCTGCGTTTTCATTGATAATCTTCAACATCTTAGAACCGTTCTTATCGACCAGTTTGGAATAATCCCTGTTGACCAACTCGGCATAGGTAGCCATGATTCTCACAGGCTCCCTCAAGTCGTGAGCAACCACCCAGGCGTACTCTTCCAATAA
>CAYTDR010001183.1:0-2613 GCA_964436185.1 uncultured Candidatus Obscuribacterales bacterium
AAGAAAGGCGTATACCTCTTGAGCATATCCTGCCTCAGGCAATCATTCTCAGGTCTCCCGTCCCAGCCACGTTCTAGCGAATCTACCCACGATTTCAAAACGCTTTCTCCGTCCCCACCATGATTGGAGAAGGCGCACGTGGTCATGTCTGATGTGATGACTGGAGAGCAAGCCTGCGACTTCGGTCGCGACGAGCAGGACTAAGAAGTGTTATTCGTCCCTCCCTGAAAGGATCGACCCTCAACATGTACCAATAGCCAACTCTCAAAAAGTGAACGTTGTCTCGCCTCGCGCCATGTTCAAACGCAAGGCTCATTTTTCCCTGTCCGAAAAGTTCCCAAGCACGGAGAGAAACCTGAATGGTGCAGACTTCTCCCCCCTCCGACGTAACCGAAAAAGTCGCTTCCAGGCGATTCCTCGGATTCGACTTTCCGTTCCTGTTCTCAGAATGGAAAGCGATGTTCAGCCGCAAGACGTTCCTCGCGGATGTCTGGGCGGGTGTAACCGTCGCTCTGGTGGCATTGCCGCTCAACCTGGCTCTGGCAATTGCAGCCGGAGTCGAGCCCGGTGTCGGTATTACGACCGGCATCATCGCAAGCTTGATTGTCGCTCTCTTGGGCGGTCAAAGGTACAGCATTACCGGACCGACCGCAGCGATGGCAGTTGTTCTCATCGAAGTGGCACAAGTCTTCGGACTTGCAGGACTGTGGCTCGTCGGCCTCATGGCTGGCGCTATGCAGCTCCTGGCCGGCTGGTTCAAACTGGGGAAATTGATCTCATACATTCCCAGACCAGTCATGGTGGGGTTCACGAACTCCATCGGTATTTTGATCATCTTCAACACTCTGGGCAACTTTCTCGGTGTCGGACAAGATGTCGCTCATCCCGACGTCAGCCCGATGCTGGATAAGTTCGTCCCTGAGTTCTTGCTCGATATCTACACGATTATCCACCGCGTGGTGTTGCAGGGCGAGCTGAACCCGCAAGCGGTGCTTGTCGGCACGATTGTTCTGGTCGTCGCCATCCTGGTGCCACGATTGACGAAAGCTATCCCCAGCCAACTGATCGCCATGGTGGCGGGTACCCTGGCAGCCGTCCTTCTCGGTCTTCAGGTGCCGAAGATTATCGACATCAGCACGCTCGACAATACCCTGCCGATGCCGTTCCTGCCTGATTTCCCCTGGTCCAAGACCCTGCTGCTTCTTCCGAGCGCCTTCACGGTCTTCCTTCTTGGATCCCTCGAGTCGCTCATGTCAGCATCCGTGGCGGACGGAATGACTCTCTCAAAGAAGCACAAACCCAACCAGGAGCTTGTCGGACAAGGCGTGGCGAACATGGTTCTACCGTTTTTCGGGGGTATGCCTGCGACCGGCGTCATCGCACGAACCGCAATCAACATCCGTGCCGGTGCAAAAACCCGACTGGCAGCCATCGTTCACTCGCTTGTCCTGATGCTCGTCCTGTTCTTCGCGAAATACGCCGAACATATTCCGCTGGCTGCTCTGTCCGGTGTTCTCATCCTGGCAGGCTGCCGGCTGATCGAGTGGGAAGCGACTAAGCAGATCTGGCGCTCCTCCAGGAAGGAGGGATGGATCCTCGCCATCACCACCATCGTGTCGGTCATGATCGACCTGACAGCAGGCGTGTTCACCGGTGTGGTGATTACATGCGTCCTGTTCATCAGGCACATGTCGACCTCGCTGGTCACTCGTCAGAATACGGACGGATGCGCAGCAGTACCACAACCGATTCCCACATGCAAGGACGTGAAGACGTTCCTGGTCGACGGTCCGCTCTTCTTTGGAGCAGCTGAGCGCTTCACGGAGCAAATTCTCCAGACTCAGGATCCGAAGGTCGTCGTGCTGCACTTGAAGGAAGTGTCGCTGATGGATTCCACGGGCGCTGGCACGATTACCTCCATCCATGCACAGCTCCAGAAGAACGGCGTGCGGCTCTGCTTGACCGAGGCTACTCCCCAGGCACTGGACATGCTCATTCAGTCCGGCGTTCTGGACACGATCGGCAAGGAGAATTACTTCCAGGACTATAAGGAGTGCTTGCTTTCGGTCAACGTGGGGCTGATGAGCACTTCGTCGTGCGCCTGCATGGCACTTCTGAAATCGCCTGGTGCCAAGGTACCAGCTTCGAACTGCCCGCTGCATTCAGGCATCATCCTCAATACCAACCGAGTGAGATCTCTGCTGATGGAGCGTCTGGTCTCCGACCAGAAACCGGCTCCCGATCAGGCGGATCTGGACATGAGCCGGTTGGTGGCCGTGAGGGAAAAGACCGATATCCCGCCCGCCCTGGCAGGAACGCCGGTCGAAGAGCTGTTGAAAGCACAGAACCTCGGTACTGTCGATCACACGCCTGGAGACCAGGCCAACCTGATCATCGGCATGTGTATCGACTACCGAAAGCAACTTCACTTGCCGAAGAATTGCGCTTACGTTGTCCGCACCGCAGGCGCGAACATGAGGCCGCAGGAGTTCGGACTCGCTCTGGCAGTGGCGTCCGGAATCAAGCACATGGCGCTGGTCACGCACAACAAGTGCTTGATGTCCAACCCCAACGCGAAGCGAGATGTAGTTCTGTCAACGCTCTCCTCATGCT
>CAYTDR010001184.1:0-2611 GCA_964436185.1 uncultured Candidatus Obscuribacterales bacterium
TTCGTCGAGCAGGAGACGAACATGGTCGCGTTTGAAATTCGCTTTAGTGACCAGGAACTCGGCGAAATCACGGGCATCCTTGGCGCTGTACTTAAGCTTGGGAATCGTCGGATCTTCGAACTTGCCGATGCCTACTACAAGCGCCCATTTGTCATCGATAGGTCGATTGACGTTGTTTTGGCCGTCAGCAGATGGCTTGACGACCGGCTTCGCTGTAACAGCAGGAGCTAGACTGGGGCTGATGGCAGGAGACACTGCCTGTGTGCTTGTCGTGGTTGTGCCGGAGACTTTGGGAAAGTTGTCTGTCCCTTTAGTCATGGCTACGATTCCGCCTTTTCTGGCCGTCTCCAATCCGGTTCTGCAGATTGCGGCCACCCACAAGGACTGCGGCTGAAATGAAGAAGCCTGTTGAGCGTCCACAGTTGCCTGTTCCAACTTGCCATCCATTCCGTCGGCGAAGCAACGGGCAGCAAAATTGCGAGCCTTGACGAAATTGGAGACCGGTGTAATTTTGTCCGCGGCATCAAGTATCTGGTGCGCGCCTGCCGAATCACTTGCCATGGCCTTTGCTAGCGCGCATTCAGACAGAAGTGGCGCACA
The DNA here is from genome assembly GCA_964436185.1 of uncultured Candidatus Obscuribacterales bacterium. Taxonomy (GTDB): domain Bacteria; phylum Cyanobacteriota; class Vampirovibrionia; order Obscuribacterales; family Obscuribacteraceae; genus CAYTDR01. The sequence goes on from CAYTDR010001184.1 coordinate 601, forward strand.
AAACAGTTTGTCTTCTCTCGTCCCATTGTCGAATAGATCGAGTGCCTTTTTAACTTCCGCCTGAGCTAAGCTCATTTTGTCTTGTCTGGCATAGATGAACGAGCGAGCAGCATAGTCCCAGGCAGCATCGACTTTTCCCGGAGTACGCTTGGAGGCGGCATTGTTCAAATCGGTTAGAGCAAGCTCGAAGTCTCCATCTCGCGATCTGCAAGCGTAGGTGTATCCTCTGTGGAAAAGATATTCGGCACTGTTGGGATCGCCTTCAATGGCCCTGGAAATGTCGACAAGTGCCTCATCGTACAAACCCAAGCTTCGTTTGGCGATGCATCTTCCCAGGTAAACGACAGGCTCGCCTGCAGGATGAAGATCAATGGCAGCATTGAAATCGAGAACAGACTCCTTCAAGTAACCCAGCCCATGAAGAAGGATTCCGCGATTGAAATAGTACTGCCATACTCGCTCCTGTGAGTTGTTTATGGCGTTGGAATAAATAGTCACAGCGCTCTGATAGTCACCACAGCTTTCTGATTGACTGGCTAGCTGGATCACGCTCTCAGCTTGAGATTGTCCAATCGCCTTCGGACAGGAGACACCGAGAAGGACAGCCAGAGCCAACGAAATGGCCAGTCGTTTGTTCTGTCTCTTTGATTTCATTTCGGCTAGGTCCCTATCAGTTATCTTGAAAAAGCAGTAGATACCATCTGCAGTATCATTCCTTCTTCAAGACCGGAAGAACGATGGTTCCGTCTCCATTGGCATTGGTGAACATGTCGACGAGGTACTTGCAGACTACTGCGGGACGCTTGAGCAACTCCACGCGAGAGATCGTAGTGACGTTGCAAGTGTTATGCATGCCCTGAGCAATGAACTCAGGACAGGCTGTATCCATGAGCATCGATGCCACGACCCTGTCTCGGTCACTCTGATCGAAGCCTTGCGCATAAACCTTGCTCGACTCCGTGAAAAGGCGATTGGCCTCGTGCACAACCTGGGCAAGAGTCGTGTCCGAAATGGGCCAGCGTCTGGGCGTTTTATCCAGGTTTTGGTTCGCTGTCATCAAATTGATAGCAGCTGCGATGCAGACACGCAGTTGCGGATCTACCTTTTCCTCCACCGTATGCTTGTTCAGCTCGTCGATCTCTTCCTTGACTGTTTTTACGCCCTTAGAATATTCCACTATGGTTCCACGTGCCACCAGCGCGCGCGTTCTGGGCATAAACGCTAGCTGTGTTTTCATCTCATCCTCGCTCAGGAAACCCGAAAACGGTTTGGCATATTTGCTTTCCGAACCAGGTTTCGGCGCATCTGTCTTGAGCGCCCGATGTGGGGGAACGGAGTGATCGTTCTCCTTGGATGTATAGTTCATCGCAGACACGAGAGCATCAGCGGAAACCCAGCCGTTGCAAGGGATTCCCCACTGATTGTAGAGAAGATATTCGAGCTGACCTTCCTTGTTTCTCTGATCGATTATGTTAACGACGTGACCACCAGGCTCCTTCATGCCGAACAGATTTGTGGCTGTGTCGGCGGCGATGATCATCGGGGCTCGATTGGCCTGCCAGATCTTATTGAACTCGGCTCCGGTTTTCGCTTCGAAAATTTTCGGGTTGCGATGCTGCGACATCTTCCAGAGTGGACCGAGCGCCAGATTCGTAAAGCCTGAGCTCAATTGTTGTGCGACAGCCGCCACATCATCGGCGAGGAAAAGCGGAGCCGGAATCGGTTTGCCTTCCTGATTCTTTATGAGCTGACCATCCCAGTCTTCGCGGTAGCGGTCGCCTGGATCCATCTTGCCCAATTGCTCGGGCTGCTCGCCGGTAAACACGACACCGTAGATGCACTGGCTGTGGTAGTTACAGAAAAGGTGATTGAGCCCCTGCACGAACTGATCTCTCAAGCCCGCGCCCATCAGGTCTCTTTCCATCGCTTTGAGCGACTCGCGATCGGCTTTGAGATACTTGGGGTTGAAGCGGATTTTAACGCCGGCTTGACCGTCAGCAGAGGGCTGCGG
>CAYTDR010001185.1:0-2609 GCA_964436185.1 uncultured Candidatus Obscuribacterales bacterium
CCACCAATTTTCTTAGCTGTTTGTCCTTTGCCAGATAAACTGTAGCTTCTCCGCCTCTTCCCAGTTCGGAGAGCGGCTCGTACTTGCCAGGGAAACCCGCTGGGTCGATTGACAGCGGAGCGAAATCGTTAATTGCAGGCGTGGAAGGTTGCTGAAGTTTGGCGTCTGCAGCCTCACGCGAGCGAACGGCGGAGGCGGTCCCAGAGTTCCTCGACATCGGCTGCTTGCAGCTGCATATGTCCGATCGAAAAATCCACTGGGTTAGGCTACCCGCCCTGCCAGGTTCGATGCGCTTTCCACAGTCGTAGCAAATGTCGATTGGAGCTGCTGAATAAGCGGACTCTGCTTGCAAGTTGGCGCAACAACAGACATCGATAAGACCGGTGGTGAACCCACCTCCGCTTTGCGTTTTAGGCTTGCGGCATGTTGGGCAGTAGTTAGTTTCCTTCGTCATAAAATGCTACCACCCGCTGTTGCGGGCGAGATCTAACACACTGAAGGATTGTAACTCAGCGCATTCCCCAAAGCACGGCTCTTATACCTTGTTTGAGCATTGCTTTCGCCATCCGCTTTTGCATTCTCTTTGGCCGATTAGCTCTCTCGGGAACCTGCCCAAGCATCTCGTGTTTTCTTGCAGCAGCTTTGTCTACTCCGCCCGGTCCTCTAAAGTCCTCGTTTTTGTCGTACTTCGGTCGACCGTAGTCTGAGAATGCGACAACATCGAAATTATTGTAGGGGACGAACGGTCGCATCGACATACGTTCATGCATTATCTGATCAGTTGTTTTAAACGTGGCTTGAGGGATCATCTGCGACTGTTGCGCGTAGGCGACATTTGCATACTTCGAGCGCCGATTGATCGTGTCGCTGGTATGCTGCCGATTCTTCCACTCGTAGGATTTGTCGAAGGTTTGCAACTGGCTTCTCGCGACCATTCCTTCGGAATGCTCGGCAATGTGTCCTAGCTGCATGCGTGCAAATACTTGTGTCTTCTGTCCGTAGTCCATGGCAGGGTTCGTCCAGACGTCGTGCAAACGAGCGGCAAACGCTACTTCACCAGCTAGATCCTTGGGATTCCAGTATCCAGGCAAGCAGTGCATTACTGTTCCATCCTCTGCCAGGATGAAAATCTGCATGTTGTGAGGTCCGGCGCCGTTGGTGGTCTGCACCGCATTACCACCTATGTCGTGACGGCCCGAGAATCCAGCCCACTTCTCTTTGGAGATGTCTCTGTATCCACACACGAGCTCGTTCTGCAACATTGAGAATATCGGTTCCTGCGAGAGCGACACGGCTCTCAAGCTATTGCCCGCGCTTCATGTTGCGCCTTCCATTTTGCCGACGAGATGAACCCAGAAAACCATCTTCTTCTGAGCACGGGCTTCTTTCAAGGCTCTATTCAGATCCGTATTCCAATTGATCCCTGCATTGACTTTCTCAATATTGTCTTTGGCGATGTACCCTGGAATCAGTCCGCGCGTTTGAGCCTTTGGGTCTTGCGCTGCATAGGCGGAGGCGACAAAAAAGCAAGAAAGTAAGACGGCGATGGAGAGTCGTTTGACCATTGGCAGGAAAACCTCTCGGCTACGTTTTTTTGAATGTTGACAGGCGGGCTATTTTGGCGAAAATATCAAAAAAGTGCTGATTTAAAGATTAAGAAATAACCCGTTCTATATATTCTTGCATATCAAGAGGCAAATTTCCTCATATTTCTTGAGATGCACCGACTTGTCGAGCGAAGGCGGCGCCCTGGGCGGGCGTGTCATTTCGGCGTGGTCTTGGGCCGACGATTATCGAGGGTGAGTTCCGGCTCTTGCTGCTTTGTCGGTGACGGGCGGTCTTAATCGGCTACCTGCTCCAGGGCCTTTGCGCGCTGCCTGTCTTTATTGGCCGAGGCGGGTTTGCCGAGTGCGTCCAGGGCTTCAGCTCTCAATTCGTAGTAGCGGGCATTGTTTTCGTTTGATTGGACTAGATGGTTCAAGTCATCCAGTGCTTCTTGCGCCTGGTGATTGGCAAGAAAACATCGGGCGCGTCCCTCATAGAAGTGGTCGGTGTTCGGCGCCAGGGCCATAGCTTTTCTGTAATCCAGGATGGCGTCTTTCATAGCTCCCATCTTCTCGCGAGCCGCTGCCCTGTGACCAAAAAGAAATGCTGAAGGATTCAGATAGATGGCTTTAGAGAACGCCGAACTCGCCTTCTTGAACAGTTTCAGCCCCATGTATGCCTGTCCTTGAGCCGCTCTTATTCGCCAGTCAGTTTGATCGTATTTGACAGCCTGCTCTAAATCTGCCGCTGCCAGATCGAATTTCCGCTGGTCGTTGTATAGCTTTCCGCGTGCATAACGAAGTTTGGGATCGTAGGGGCTGAGCTTGATTGCCTGATTGAGATTGGATGTTGCCGCTTTTGCATCAGTCAACGATTTAGAATAAATGTCAGCGCGAGCCTTAAAATAGAAACTTTGATGCTTGGGTGTCGAAAGCTTTATCGCTTCATCGAGATCTTGGATGGCGTTGTCCGGCATTCCTTCGTTCTTGAAGTATTGCGCGCGAACGTAGTGGTAGAAAGCATTTTTCCGATCGAACAAAATTCCTTTGGTGTAATCGTTCAAG
>CAYTDR010001186.1:0-2608 GCA_964436185.1 uncultured Candidatus Obscuribacterales bacterium
TTTGTCAAGGCTTCCACCTTCTGTAGTGTGTCGGCATTTTGCATGTCCAACGACTTGGGAAGCTGAAGATTTAGACTGGTCATCTTGCCATCTTTTGCCTGGGGATTACAGAAGGGTGGCATCTCCGCTATTTTTGCGTCATCCAACTTCAATGTTTTGATTGCTGACGCATAGTTTCTGACGGTCAAGGCCAGTTTGATGGTTCGTCTCAACGCTGGCAATTTGGAGGGATCTTCCTGGGCTTCCTTGAGTAACTCACGAGGTAGATTATTCTTTGCAAAGACGTCAGGGAGAAGAGTGTGGAGCTCATACTTTTGTCTCTCTTCCTCAACTCTGGCGTTGGTCTCGGATACCCAGCGAACGGCCTTGCCTAGCTTTTCGAGTGACTCCTTAGTTGGTGCTTGGTTCGGATCTAAACCAAGGTCAAGCTTGATCTCACCATTTCGAACCATGGTTCGATATAGTTCGGGAATCAAGAACATTCCCTGCATTTTTGGCACTGTTAGTGGTGAGCCGGGCTCGAAGTCGAGAGCCATGCCGCCGCTGACAGGCTTTACTGCGCCGGGAATAGCGTCGGACGAGAGCCAGTCGATGAATAGTTTGTATGCTTCTTTTGTTGCGCTGCACTTCTCCCAGACGCTCTCGATATTCTGGGCGCCGCGTATTAGCTTTTTCTCTTCCTCGAGTTTTGCTTTCTTCGTGTTGAGTTCTTGCTGCAACTCTTCGCGACTTTTTGAGATTGCGTCGACGAGCTCTTTCTCCATGGACTCTTGTTGTCCTGGAGCAGGCTCTCCCCTCCAGCTCTTGGCGTGCCTGTCGATTATCTGGCTTCGAAGTGTCATCTCTGCCTGGTTGAATTTCTTCGCCCAGATCGCGTCCATCATCGTAGAGAGTGTGTCTTGCAGTGAGCATGTCCGAGCTAATGCTTCGTCTTCTGGCGTTCTTAATTTCTCCATCGATTTCTCCGATGGACCAGCCAACTGCTCGAACTCAGGGAGCACGTCGTTTCTCATCAGGAGCTTGCATTGTGTTTTGCTGCCGTCTGGCATTTCCCTGGACCAGAGATCGGTACCGACCTCCTGGGTGTAGGAGATTGTCTTTGAGCCGCGCTTCTCGAAGATAAAATTCAGCTTGCCATTCTCGTATCCGAGATCGAAGACTGTACCGTCTTTGAGTACAGCGCGCCGCGGTACGAAGCAGTCCTTTGACTGCTCTCCCATGCACTGATAGTCTTTATTGATCTGCCAGGAAAACTGCTTTGTACCTACTTTGAGCTCTCCTGTGACAGTTCCCCTGGTATCCGCGCTCCATTTATGTTCATCAAGACCGGTTTTGCTGGTCGTTCTTTGAGTTTGTCTTTTGCCTGAGAAACTCCAGGTGCCGTTTTCAGCAACCTGCAATTCTCCCCTCAGGCTGCTGTATACTTCTTTGCCGAATTCAATTTTTGCGTTCCCCTTGTCCATGGAGATCTTGAAAATCAATTCCCGTCCATCGGCAGCAGTTGTGATTGCACTGATGACCTCATATCCCTTGCTCGGATTTGATGGATCTTTGGAGGCCCAGGTGTATTCGGTAGTGGATAAGTCACCGTGGATGATGCGTTTGGGGAGAATGGTGCCGTCGGATTCTCGATAGGTTTCTACTCGGTTTCCGTCCTGACCTGATTTGACAATGGGCTTTTCTGAGTTCTGTTCCAAGGATGCAGACACGTGAAAGTTCTCATTCTCAGACTCTTGCTGGTTTCCTTTGAGCTCATTACTATCGAGAGACATGAAGTCCAGTACAGGCTGAAACAGTAGCTGGGAAGCGGACGTGGCCACGACTGGTTGATCAGTGCACACAATGGCTGCAGAGTCAGCTCGAGACAAGGCACGAGCATAGGTATGCGAATTCTTCGTTTGTGCGTTCAGACCCGGATTGTCCGTTATTCCCTTCATGCCGGCTCCCTGCCTGAGAGTTGAAATGGTCTTTTCCGCCTGTGCAATCAGTTCGTTCTCGTCAATGCCGATTTCTGCGCATGTTATTTGTGTCTGCTCGCCAGCTTTGCTGATGAATACACCATTTACGGCACCATTCTCGACCGGGAACATCAATTCAAAATCACCGGTGGTGACTCGTAAGGTTACTGGCTCTCCATTATCCACTTCTGCTATCTGGGTTTCGTTTCCTCTTGTTATAGTGTGAGTAACGGCACCGGTCAGGTTGTTCAACGTGGTCTCGATCAGTGCCTCTGGTTTGTTTGTTCCGGGCTGACTGAAGCGTTGCGTCTCAACGAGGACATCGTCTTCGGTGCGATATGTTACTAATTGCTCCATCAAAGGCCCCCCGGAAAGAAGGGCCGAACCATCTCGATAAAGCTGCCAAACCGTAGCTCCGCTGCCATCCACATGAGCCGCCATCAGAGGCTCCACGGCCCGAACAGCTTCCGGAGCCGAGATCGGGTCACCATTCAACAAAAAATGAATGGGCGTACTTCTCAAGCTAATCGGTTTGCGAGCTTGCTCCATCAATATTTCTGACGGCTCGGAGAGAATCCTGAAGTCGAGGGGAGAGGATTCCTGCGAACCGTCTTCAAAACTTCCACTCTCCCAGAGTCGGCTATCAGCAA
>CAYTDR010001187.1:0-2607 GCA_964436185.1 uncultured Candidatus Obscuribacterales bacterium
GTCGCATGCCCCTGTTGGCTGGTGTCACCTTTCGGGAGTACCTCAAGTCGGGACCTGTTCCGATTTCTGTATTGCGCAACATCGCGCTCACTTTGGCGCGGTTAAACCGCATCGAAGCGTTCGGTTACCACGGCGACGTAAAACCGGAAAACATGATCGTCACTAATGGCGGTGTCATGCTCGTGGACTGTGGTTACTTCGGTAGCGTGACCGTCGAGGAACTCGATCCCAAACCGAAGACCCTGGTCGTTACTACACCGAGATATTATCCCCATTTGCAGGCTGACGATTTGCTTGCTTTCGGGTTATTGGTTTGGGAAGCAGCTTGCCGAAAACCGCTGTTGGAAGGCGTCGCAGATTCCCAAGGCTATCAACTCAAGAATGTCGCGCCTGACCTGGTGGAGATGGTAAAGGCGAACGAGGCAGCCGGCAACTTTTACTTCTCGCCAATTCTGGCGGCTGAAATGCCGTCGGAAGTTCGACCTGGAATTCCTGCAAAGATTGAGTCGATGCTTTTAAGAGCAGTGCGCCTTAAGGTTGTTACTGGCGGTAAATTGGCTCCGGATCAAGGATTCGAAAGCTTCGAAGAATTTGCCGACGATCTGAAGAAAATTACGCAGGAAGGTGTGCACTACCTGTAGTTGCTCCGGCTTGTAATAGCTGTCATCACGAGTAGTGGCACCGCCTGCCGGAATCAATTCTTAGGTCGACCTGTCATTTTTACTTCCGATGCTCTTCCCACTTCTTTCGCCTTGCGTTCATCCAGGTTTGCCAGGACTCCTGCTCAAGCTTCGATAGGCTTCTGCTCGTAAATCGTAAGCATGCGATTGATTCTTGTCTATCTTGATTGCCAGATTTAGATGAGCGGCGCGAGCGCTGGAGCCTCAGGCGCAAGGATGTCGATAGAGTCAGAATCAGCTAAACGCGCAAATGAACGGTCGAAAGAGTTTTCAGCAGTATTCACTTCAGACCCCTGAACGGGATCCAACTGAACTTTTTGCTTTATGACCGTTCAGCCGCCCAGCAAAAGAGTTGGCGATTTCGGAAATGCCTCGGGTTCCTTCACAAGGTCGTTGGCCAGCTCGTCTACGACCATGCCTATGGGAGCTCCACTTGCGAACTTTCGCTCGTGTCCGGATTTAGTCCACATGCGCTTCTCGTCTCGACCGGTGGAGTAGATTGTAAAATACATCGCGCCTTTGTGTATCGTATACATCACTGCGTTCGTTTCAAAGTCATGCCACTTTCGCAGACCGAGTCGCTCGAGAACCGCAGATCCCGGCTCACCGGTCTTGTCTGTGCCTTGAATCAGAACATTGCCACTCTCGAGTTTCCTGATGACATATTTTTTCCAGGCGTTTAAATCTTGAACGTCAAACACAGAGACTGGTTCGACTTCCATAAAAACGCCATCAGTGGTGGACACGATTGTCGGTATGATGACTTTCTGTCCAATTCCGTATAGATAGATTCGCAGCATGCTCATCGCAAAGACTCTTCTCGACAGACGTGAATCTATTCTACATGTTTTGCCGCAGCTATTGATACGTGAGCGCCGGACGGATGCATGGAAAAAACATTTGTTGACTGAACCCTCCTTTTATCGCTTGCCGTCCCATTTTGGCCAACTGCGGAATTGCGATTTACGCGAAGTTCTGTAAGATGATGCGAAGATCGCTAGGAGTCGTAGGTTTTAGCGTCTGATAGAAAATCCTCGCCAATCGGGCGGCTATTAAACGGCGCCCCGTACACATGCAATTAATGTCGAAACTCGGGCTGTATACGTTCTCATGCTCGCTTTGATCGGCGGAACAGTTGTGAGCCTGGCATGCGGTGAACAAATTTATCTCCGCATGCGGGATGTCGGTAGAAAGTGTCAAGAATGATACGACGCTTGGCTATATAAGCCCGCCACCTTGCTTCGCTCGCGTAAAAACAGCAATTTTTCAAGAGGAAAGTGCTATGTCAGAGGTGAAAGCGAGGGAAATAGATTGGAGGAAAGGGGTTATGCAGGCAAACATTGAACGCTACTGGCGATCGTGGTTTAAGAATGGATCATCGGAGCCGAACAACAATAGGAACATTCAAAAACTATCAATTCGAGTTGCCGCTGGCGCGCTGTTGCTGACTGCATTTTCGACTCAAGACGCTGCATTGTACGCCAGAGACAATGACCGGCCTGGCGCTGACTCGAGGAGTGAGCGGCGTGCAGAGAGACAGGAGCAGACCCTGCGGAATCATGCACAGAACCAACAGAATTGGACGCGGGCGCAGCGGCAGTCCCTTCAGCAGGCGCAGACCCAGGCTCAATGGCAGCGCAACCATCTTAACGAAAAGCAACGCCGAGCTGAAAGTGCCTGGCGTAGATCCGACAGTAATTGGGATCGAGACACCAATAGAGATTTCGAACGTTCAAGAAGATTGGCGGAGAATCAAAGACGCAGTAATCATGTCCAAACGTGGCCAAATCGATGGGACTATCGACTGGATAACCGCGATCGATACAAAGCCTACCGAAATTACAGAAGCAATTGGACAGCTCAACGTAAATATCTCAACGACAATTTGAGACGGTTCGACCAGATATCACATTTGAATCAACTGCAG
>CAYTDR010001188.1:0-2606 GCA_964436185.1 uncultured Candidatus Obscuribacterales bacterium
GTACGTATCGAGCTGTCGTCCTACGCGCGCGTTGGCACCTTCCTGAAGAGCAGATGGAGTTTGGTGGATGGTCTCTTGCTGCTTGCCGGATTTCGCGCAAGCAGAGAGCATGAACATTTGCTGAGCGCGACCAGACTTGAACAGCTTGCCACCGTATTTCTGCAGGTAGGCTTGAATCAGATGATAGTGTTCCGCTTCGCTATGACTCGATACATTGAACAACCTACCGGTTGTGTCGACAACAAACTCTGTATAAGTCGGCACTTGTTCCTGCTTTTCAGCTCGGGGACTGGCAAACACAAACGGAAGTGAGACCATCAAAGCAAGTGCAATACAGGCAACTGAACTGATCAGCGTTTTGCGGCGAGTCCACAACACTGGAAAGGCCTTCTTCTTGACCGATGAAGGCTGCATGACCTGGTCGCCATCCACGGCACAATCATCGCTTTCAGCCACACGAACCATCTCTTCCGCGAGCCATTCGGCCTTATCGAGCTCACCGGCTTTCAGTTTGACTTCGATCGCTTCTTCTAGCTCTTTGAGCTTGATTTTCTTGTCAGTGAAATTACTCATTTTGCAATCACCATTGATGGCCGGAAGCGAAAAAACCTGGAATAAACGTGCGGATTTAAGTCGCTAAAATTGGGAAGTACCTTGGGGGCGGCTGCTCGCCAGGATATGGACAGCAGGAAATTTTGACTTCCAAAGTCTGTCATTATCTACTTTACACCGATTTCAAGGAGCGCGCTCGCGAAACGGGCACCTGACATCCCGAAGTTCCCCGAACAGGCATGAACGATTGGAATGTTCGAATTTGTTGCGGTAACGGACCCGCCCTCTTGACCACTAAGGGCACAAAGGATTGTGATCAGTTGCTCCGACGCCAGATTCTATCCTTTCACCTTTTCACTACCGGCAGCTTTCGCATCTGCGGATGACGCAGCCTGTTTTGCGTCATTGCCCCCCTTACCCTTGGGGGCACTTGCCGATTTCGCACCGGCACCACTAGCAGTGGCTTGCTTGTCGCTTTTCGGCTGGCTCTTGCCTTTCGCAACAGGACTGCCGACCTTCGCATTCTCGGATTTTGGCTCACCCTTTCCAGCAGTCTTCTTGGGTTGCGCGGATGCTTGCTTGTTCTGATCCGCCTTATCCCCTTTCTTCGCGGTAGTGCTTGCAGTACCAGCCTGTACTGGTTTATCGCCAGACTTGCCAGCTTTAAGCTGAGGCGGCGCCTTTGTCGGCGGTTTCGCCGGCACCACTGCCGGAGACTTAATTTCAACAGGAACAACTACAGCCTTCATAGTCGGATCGACGACGAGTACTTGCCGGCTGTGAAACCCCGCCGCATAGGAAATGAGGAAAGTGTCGACGATTAGAACAAAGGAGATGAACTTGCCGCGTGCTTTCATCGTCAGTTGGCCTTGAAATGTTTTGTATCGGCAAAATCCGTACTTTCTGCCGCATTTCTTGTATAAGAACACACTACATCTGATGGCTTATAAGATTCTTGAATTGTAGGACCAGAGATCAATTTGACCACAAGTTGCGATTGAGCGTCGTTGGGATGCTTGTTATAGCCTTCACCTAGCGCCTTTGCCTCGAAGACGACCGAGTTGTCTCCGCTCTTTACGAACCTGGTGATGTCAATCGATTTTCCCGGACCAAAGAATGCGTCAACAGTCTCGTCGTTGACTTTGACTGTGATGGAATAGCCGATATAGTCGACACCGGAAGAAGCAAGCCAGTATTTTTTCTTAGCGCTAATCGGTGGAGCAGATGGCTGAGCAGTTTTGGCGTCTGAGATCTTATTCGGAGTTGTAGCCGGTGCCGGGGTAATACTAGCCATTGCAGCTTCAATCGCGTTGGGTGTACCAGGTGCAACGTTTGCCACTGGCGCCAGTCTCTCGTGCAGTCCCCAGAAGTATCCCCCAAAGCCTGCAGCTGCAAGAAGCAGACATAGAATGACGAAGTCGAAGAACCCTTTTACCAGGTCGCCCTTTTTCGGTACGTTCGTCATTGAGTCAAGCTCCTTTCGCTTCACAGACTTCGTCTCTTTCATATAGTCTCCAGTAAACCATAGTAATAGACCAACCAAACTTCCTCCATTCATACATACCATTCGTTCCCAAGTGGCGGCATTGGCCAGATAGATTAATTAAGGTTCTGAAGCCCCAATTCAGCAATAGGGCTATTCAGGTTCTATTCTCCTCGTACTTCCTGGTTCGCTTCGAACGGAGCTTGAAGTTCCGGCTGGGCGGGTGTCTCAAACGCGGAGAGATGACCAAAATAAAAGCAGCAGGGAAACGAGCTTGCAAAATTCAAGCTCACATGGTCTGTTTATTCTAGGATGGGAACTATCAAATCTCACACGCGAACCGAACCAACGAAGTCATTGAAACCACGAAGAGCCTCGAGTCTAATAACTAGCTTTCTCTCAAGCAGCTTGATTCTGACAATCTTGCTAGTCGCCTGTGCTTTGCCGCAAGGAGCAAGTGCCGGCCGATCTGCCGGCCCAGTCCATCCGGGACCTGGATATCAACCCTGACAAGAAGAACCCTTGGTACTCTTGACAAAGCGAGGAACGTGAACGATGGCGGTAGTCTTCA
>CAYTDR010001189.1:0-2605 GCA_964436185.1 uncultured Candidatus Obscuribacterales bacterium
CGATCCCAGTCATAGGAAGTTCCAACAGATGGATGATGGCGTCTTTAAGATGCACCTCACTTTGTTTCAGCAATACTTTCATTCTGTCTGTCGCTCGTTCATTTAATCGAAAATAGTTGATTTAATCTAGGTACCAGCGGCGATACCACGCCGCCACGCGGCGTTTGTGCGCGACACGCCACAGGCAACAAACGGTCCGACCGGTTGGTAGTAGTTGAGTGATGAAAGCCGAACAACCTCTAATTTGATGGTCGGTACCTGTTGCGCAACGGCGAAATTCGTTCGAAGGATCTATTTCTTGAGATACTGCTTGTAGCCCTGCGAACATCGACGAAAAGCCTCTGCAACAGCCTGATCGGAATCGACGCTATTGCGCCCGTGATCGGTAATTCTGTCGTACTCTTCATTGAGCCAGTTGATTACATCCTTGATCTCAGCTTGAAAAGCTGCCTGAAATTGTTTATTTGCATCGCCGCCTCGCCATGGTCTGTTCATCAAATGTCGCTGAGCCATTTCTCGAACAACCAGATGTCCACGCTTGTAGAGTGTCAAGCATATTTTGGCGTGACCACTCTCGTGTGCCACCAGCTTTTTGCTGGCATCTGAAGGAAGCCACGTGACGATCTCACAGCTCAGCCGCACTGAAGCTTTCGCCACCACCTGCGATGAGTCGTTCCAATGTACATCAACATGCGGATTCATATTCCAAATGGTAAATCCCTCAAACTGTGCAGGAACAGGGACGCCCGGAGGCCGATTTGCTTTGTTATACACCTTGGTATTCATGACTGGTTGACCGGCAACGATCGTCAAATTGCCATATTGTATGCCACCACCGATAGCATCGCGTTTCGGAGCATTCGTTCCCTTCGATTGGGCATCGAGATTCTGCTCTAGTCCCTTTAGAAGACTCAGATTCTGTTCGACACTGCCGACTGACATTCCGCCCAAGATGCCGTTCAACGCATTGCGATAAGCGGTGGTCCCAACTCCTTTCGCTTCGGCTAATGATAGTTTGGACAGGATTCTTTGCTTGATCGCTTCTACTTCTGATGAAGAGCCTCCGCCTGGAGTTACCTCCGGTGGCACCATTTGCGGTGGTGCTTGATTGGACCCGTTTTCACTTTCAGAAAGTTCCGGAGAATCCGACGATATAGCGCTGGTTCCTCCCACTTCTTTTTGATTTTCGGCAGCGACGGCGGGTTGCTCCGACACAAAGGAGGAGAATAGTGCTGACACCCAGCCATCGGAACGTGTTTCGCGACTGGTCGTTTCGCTTGCGAGATCGCTCCCTGTCAAGGCCGGCGTGGCGTTCATCGCTCCTGAACCGGGGAAACTCGCTGGATAGGCTGAGTTGGCTGCCAGGCTTGCAGCCAGTAAAATAGCGATCCTCCTTACGATGCACCTCGCACTTTTCTGAGCCATAATGAATCCTCACTCAAATCAGGTACGAATCAATGTTGTTTGGCAATGTACCCTTTGTCCTCGGACGGATTGCTGGCGCCAAACCATTTAGTGCTTATCTCCTCGGATGTTCCGTCTTGAAAGAGCTGCAGGACTTGTTCGTTGATCGATTTTCTAAGCGGGCTGCCAATCGGCAAAGCCATTCCAAATGGAACATGGTCGAAAACAGGTCCGACGATCATGGTCTTCCCGTTCCCCTCGTGCCAGCTGAAATATTGAAGAACGGGGGCGTCGAAAACGACCGCATCAGCTTGACCGGACAGCAAATGGCTATAGCATATCTGAATGTTTCGACACCCCTTAAAAGCAATTCGATGATTAACCAGGTAATGGGCAGCGGCGCTGTTCGCAACTGTAACCACATTTTTCCCGGCTAATTCGCTCGGTCCGTTGATATTGGTCGTCAAATATCGAAGAGTGAGGTTGGAAGTTATGGTAGCCGTAAAGGTAGCGACAAAGAGAGCACCAAGCAGCCAGAACATGATGGTGACCACGCGTTTGCCAGGGTGTGGAGTGTCTTTCTCCAAGTACTCGCCAGTGGCTATGATCATCCACAGAGCCCAGAAACCTTCCCATATGCCCCGAAAATAACCGCTCCTGAAACGTAGATTCGAGCCTCGTTCCGCAAAATAGATGACATGCGCCTGGACCAGACCGCATGCCAGTGCAATTGCAATGAGCGGGACGAAACTACTCAGACTCTCCAGATCCAAAAGCTCCAACAGGCTTCTCGAGTGTTTTGGTTTAACAAGAATCTGCAGCCCGCAATTGTAGAAAGGATGAGTAAAATCTACCACCTTCTCTCGATCTGCGGTCATTGCCAGTGTGCCACCAATTGCAATATCCAGCTTTCCATCCTTAACCGCCTTAACGAGAGCGGGAGTCGTGTCTTCGATTACATATTCATAGTCAAGGTGCAGGCGCTGCGCTATTTTCTCCCAAACATCAATTGCGTAGCCGGAGTAGTGGGTGGTATGGTCGAACACGAACGGCTCGACAACCTTGATGCCGACCCGCAATCGCCTTTTATCATTGTTTTGCTGCGTAATTGAGGATTGTGAGGCTGTCGTTTTCGATTGTTCATCATCAGCCCTACACGGCGCGAACGAAATCAAAAGGCTCGAAACCAATAGTAGCCAAT
>CAYTDR010001190.1:0-2598 GCA_964436185.1 uncultured Candidatus Obscuribacterales bacterium
GTTCCCTTCTTCCCATCTTCGAATGAATCGTCGTCTCCTTTGCCTATCCCGATTGCGACCTTCTCGTCTTCTTTGGCTGCCCACGCAGGAAGCGCCTGTAGCTGACTGATAGCAAGCAGCGACAGCCCGAACCTAACGGTCGCCGTTCGGACGCTGATTTTATTTGAAAGCAGGTTTGGCAGTTCTTTCATGTCGTTTACTAATCAGGCATAACTAAATATACCCTTGATATCTGGATGATAAAACAGACTGGAGGCTGTTGCAATACCTTTGGATAGTCCATCCTATCAGGATTTTGCCATTTTTTCGCATTCCTGGCAGAACCTGGGCCCGGCGGTCGAAACCTCAGGGCGCAAGGCTTTCCATAACTTCATCCAGTTTTCTATGCAGCAGAAAATGTCCAATATCTGGTACTTCGATAAGCTTAGAGCCTGTCATCAGTTGGTTTAGCCTTCGGGCGCCCGACATCGGCGCGAGCGTGTCTTCCAGACCGTGAAATAGGGATATTTCCTTGGATATGTCTCCCGGGCAGAAGCCCCAGTTCTCTCGTACAGCCCAGTAGTCGTCGATAACGCCGTCAGCCCCCTGTTTCATGCTCCCAAGAAGAAAACCAGTCAAGTACTCGGTAGGTAAAGAGCGAACAATCTCGAGATCCGATTTTGATGCGTTGACTTCTTGTTCCGCTTCCCTCTTGAGAAACCACAGCGGCATAATGCCCGAGGCACTCAAGTAAGCTCTAATCGACCAGCGCATGGAGATTGGGCAGGTCATGAGCCAGCGGTCGACTTGCAACCCCAATTCTGCAATGTATTCTTTTGAGTCGAACGGCGCGCAACTACCGATGGTGGCAACTCTGCTAAAGCGGTGTGGGATCTTGTACAGACAAGGAAATACGTAAGCGGAACCGAGCGACCAGCCGAAAACTGGTATTTCAGCCAGATTCAGCGCGTCCAGAAACTCTTCTACATCGTCGGCCCACGCCAGGAGGCTACGATTTCTTTTCGGATCTGAAATTCCCACCCCCGGGCGATCAGGAGCGATTACCTTCAAATGTTTGGCGGCAAGCTGTTCTTTGGCGAAGGCAATATCCAGTCGGCAACTGATACCACCATGGAAGTATAGTAGCGGCTTTCCGTTGGGATCCCCATACTCTGCATATCCCAGCTTCCTGCCGTCAGAAAGCGTGACTGTTAGACCATCACGAACGTTCGCCTGAATTGTTTCCACTGCGGTCCTTTCAGCGTGTCAGTGAGCCGGTGCTACATCGGGACTAATGCATTCACTATTTTTTTGCCTCAGTTGACTCGGTCGACGCTTTCTCATTGCCTTCCTTGGTGTCTTTCTTATCGCTGACTGCAAGAGGCTCTCCCTCCTGACCACGTTGGAAGGTTCGTTGAAATTGCGTGCTTATCCAGCCTTTAACCTGCGATTTCATATGCAAGGCGAGGGACTCTGAGAGCGGTCGCAGGCCAAGTACTTTGTATACGGAATTTAGTCTGATCAAAAAGAATCTAGTCTTCATGGCACAATAGACTTTTTCTTCGCGGGCACCAGGCATCCCTGGGCGGTACTTCAGTTTGTGGTGGGCGAGGTTTTTGAAGTTGTAGAGGAAGTTAGCCTTCTCATATGCATATTTGAAGTGTGCGGAAAGCAGCTTGCTGTGCTTGAATTCGCCGTTGTCGTCAACTTTGGCGAGTGGTGACAACCCGAGTGACAACTCTCGTTTCCCTTCCACCTTGAACTTCTCCAGCGCCTCGAGAACTATGCAGTCGACAACGGAATACGAACGATCGAGATTGGTCCGCAGATGGTTAGCGATATATCCGACGACCTCGTCATTCTCATACATGGGATCGAAAATCACGAAACCAACAACTTCGCCATTGAGCTTAGCGACGAACTTTCGAACGTCGAGCTCATCAACGTAGATCAAGGGACGAACGATGAAACGCATCTCCCGATCCGATGAAACCTTGCCTTTCAGCCAATCGTCGCTGATCTTTTTGAAATTCTTGAGAACAGTATTGGTGAGAGCATCCAATTCAACAATTTCCAAACCGTCTCGGCGTCCGTTGTTGCGCGCCGCACGCAGTTGTTGTTTCTTGTTTCCAACCAGATCGAAATCCTGGATGTCTATGATGGTCTCTACACCGAGTTCGTTGACGGTGAAGCCAATCTCGTTGAGAATCTGAGCGGTGTGATTGGTGATGTGCAGGAATACTGGATCACGCTTGTGCTGCAGAAATGCTTCGAGGAATGCTTTCTTATCTTCATCAGAACAGATAGGATCGGCAAGCACGACAACTGACTCTTTGCCATCCGGCAATTGTCTGTATGCTACATAGCCGAGCTCGTGCATGAAGTATTGGAGCCCTTCTTGCAAAGATGAGTATGCTAGTGAGCCTCTGCCGAACTCCTGCAGTTTGTTGAAGCGAAATTTTGCTGTCTCCGATCGTTCTCTGGCGTTTGCAACTGCAGTCTGCAACGCCTCCTGATTTCTCTTCAACCCCATGAGCGTTTTTCCAAGCTCCCCTCGCGTGAGGGTTGCATCTCTAGGCTTGGGAGGAGCGGGTTTTGACTGTGCATGATTGCGTATTC
>CAYTDR010001191.1:0-2596 GCA_964436185.1 uncultured Candidatus Obscuribacterales bacterium
AAAACAGTACTAATAGCAATAAAGAATGGCGATCTCGAAAATGGCGAACACATAGGCAAACGGAACGACGAATGTGTAGCCTACATCAGAGCCCCAGTTGATGTCGTTGCCTTCTCTCCACTCGCACCACCACCAGACTCCATTGAAGAAGAAACTTGAAGTCCAACCTAGTATCCCAGTGAGAAAGGCGACTGTGAGCGCAACGGTCCAAAAATCCATCGACTGAAATTCCTCTTGGATAGCCGCGCTAGTGCGCACCGCTGCTGATAATAATCAGTGGGCGCCTGCGCGAATTTGTGGAAATTGACTTACCAAGTGGTTCGCAAGGAACAAACGATTACTCTACCGTAAAAAAGTGTTGTCTCGACAACTAATCAGCGACTGTTAGCGATTTTTAAGAGCGGCGATTGTCAACAGATCTGGCTGCCAGCCTGCCAAGCAGGCAATCAACATCTATAGTGCATGCCCCTATACCGCGTGGCGAGCTGAATCAAGCTTTACATCTTTTTCTAGCACTTCATGACAAGCGGCTTCCTGGGAGCTTGTCGTAGAGTAATAATTGAACCTGTCGATTTGCTCATGATGAAGGCTGGCACGTATGTTAGCATTTGACAACCAGGCACTGACCGCTGGTTGATTGCCTACTCAGCTTCAAAGATACCAATGGAGTCCGTTCATCATTAGCGTATGACAACTGCGTTAACAGACAGAACAAAAAACCAGGTCGAGCCTGACGCACCAGGGTCGTTCCGTGGAGTGGATCCGGCAAGACCGGTCCCAGTTCTTACCTCCTTGCTGGAGTTGTGGAACTGGCGGGGACTGGTTCGCCTCATGGTCTTTCGGGACTTTTTAGGGCGGTACAAGGGCTCTTTGCTGGGCGCCCTCTGGCCATTAGTCAGTCCTCTTGGACATATGCTGCTCTACACTTTCCTTTTCAGCATTATCCTTAAAGTGAGATTTGGAACAGAAGGCTCGACCGCCAACTTCGCCCTTTACTTGATGTGCGGTCTGCTGCCGTGGCAAGCTTTCTCTGAAGCGGTTTCACGATCCACAGTAAACATTCTCGAGTCACCGAATCTGGTGAAAAAGGTAGTTTTTCCGCTCGAAATTCTGCCACTGTCGCTGGTTGTATCCGCGGTGCTCAGCACATGCGTCACGTTTAGCCTGCTTTTGATTCTTGCCACTATTTGCCAGGGTCAAGTCCATCCGACAGTGTTGTTTCTTCCGCTGGTCGCATTTTCACAGATTCTCTTAATGGCAGGATTCGCCTGGTTCCTTGCCGCAATGGGCGTTTTCATCAGAGACTTCCAGCACATTATTGCCCTGGGACTATCAGCCTGGATGTATGCCACGCCGATTGTTTATCCTACCAACATGCTCCCTGAAAACTTGCGCTTCCTGCTCTGGATCAATCCGATGGCAGGCATCGTAGGCGACTACCGGCGAGTGATACTTGAAGGCCTACCGCCGGATTGGTCCATGTACGCCGTCTATACGGCTGTTGCTTTGTGCGTTTGCTTCCTGGGATTCGCATTCTTCGTCAAAACCAAGCGCTCATTCGCGGATATCATTTAAATGACTATGAACGATAAACCGAGAGTTCGAATAGAGTTGAAGAACGTCTCCAAGCGTTACAACATCTACGATCGCCCCACCGATCGTTTGAAGGAGATGGTCTGGCGCAATCGCAAATCGTTCCACAAAGAGTTTTGGGCACTCAAAGACGTCAACGTCGAGTTTGAGCAATGCGCGACGGCTGTGCTCGGTCCTAACGGCTCAGGCAAATCGACACTGCTTCAATTGGTTGCCGGCGTTTTGCAACCGACATCGGGGACTGTCCGCATTGATGGACGGTTGACGGCTATTCTCGAGCTTGGCGCAGGCTTCCAGCCTGAATTCTCAGGACGAGAGAACGTCCTGATGTATGGAATGATGCTCGGCATTCAAGAAGATGAGATGAAGAGTCGCATCGATGAAATTGCAGATTTCGCTGAGATCGGCGATTTCTTCGACCAGCCGATCAAGACATATTCCAGCGGGATGGTGGTGAGACTGGCTTTCGGTGCTGCAATCAGTGTAAAACCGGAGATCCTGCTTATTGACGAGGCGCTAGCCGTCGGCGACAAACGATTTCAACAAAAGTGTCTTCAAAAGACAAGGGAACTGCAGGAGTCAGGCGTAACCATTGTCTTCGTTACACACAATCTTGAAGTCGTGCGAAGACGTTGTCAGAGAGCGTTGCTTCTCAATGGCGGTCAGGTCCTCGCTCATGGACCGATTGAAGATGTGGTGCCGCTCTATGAAGAGATCAGCGACAACCCGGCATATGTAGTGCCCAAGACCTTTTCAACCGCGTCGGTATAAGGCCGCTGTTCTACGATTTGCCAGCCGTTCCGGTAGAACTTGCTTTGAACCTGTGAATGTTGTTCGATGATGTTCTGTTGTTATCACCGTACTCGTTGCGGTCGATTATCGTTCCGCTATGAGCCGTTTCTCCGGTTTGGCGCCGAGTTTCACCTCAAGACCGAAATTATAGTAGGGTATATTTCCGAGCACGGCGCCAAGCGAAAGTTCTGCTCTGGATGAGAGCTGCCCT
>CAYTDR010001192.1:0-2588 GCA_964436185.1 uncultured Candidatus Obscuribacterales bacterium
GTACCATTTTTGCTGTTCTGACCTGTGTGATTTCAGATCGCCCGCCTTCATGATTTCAACCCCGTGTCCACCTTTGGCAATTGGAACGAAATCAGATGTCTTGTAAAGTTTCACTTCTTTGAGTTTATTAACTCCCTGGACCTCGAATTTTTGAAAGTAAGGTCCCGTTGGATCTTCTTTGGATTGGTAAAGCTTGCGTTTTTGACCGTTCACCGACACTTCGATGGATTGGTAATCCTGCTCGAAATTCTGTGGCATCTCACGTCCAAACGAGAGCGGCTTGCCGACTTCTTTCCCTAGATATCTCCAATTCTGGTAAGCGTAGAACGGCATGTCCCAACCTTGAATGGTCTGCTCTACGATTACTCTGCCATCGTCTGTATTAATCACATCGTAATCGTAGCTCAGCAAGTTCATTTCTTTGAAGTGCTCGTTAGGTCCAAGTTTTTCTTGTTTGGCATTGGCGACGCGAACTAACTCGTCTCTCTCATTGAACACACCTCGAATGTCAACCGTGTCGGAGTCAGGCAGCTCTTGATCGCCATACATAATCACGCGCTCAGGATGGTTTAAGTAATCGAGATGTCGTCCAAGTGTTTGATCGATAGTATCTGCATAAGTGTCCAACCACCGACGCATGCGATCTATCTTCGCCTTGTTGGCTGGTGAGTCCTGGCGCAAATCGGATGGTAACTCGAGATTGACAGATTCGATGGTTAAGTCTTTGACCAACAGAATGCCGCGCTTTTTGTTGAGTTCTTCTGCTTTGATCTTGTATTTTCTGCCGTTAAGATCGACCGTGATGCTGGAGTGTTCCGGCAGTACCATCGGAAAGTCTGCGTTGCTTGATCCTTTGAACAGGCCATGCATTGCTTCAACGTAGTTTTTTGTTCTAACTGCGAGGTCTGTCATTTCGGAAGCAGATTCGTACCAGGCATATTTGTTTTCGTAATGGTCGGATCTCCACGATGAAGGCAGGTGGCTACTCGTAATAATCTTGTCCAGGCTGGTAGTTTCATTTTCGAAAACGGCGTGACCGTAAAGGGAATCGCATTTTGTTATCCATTCGAGCCCACCCTTAAGGGTCTCCAGCTGGTCTCGATTGGGCAGCTGGGTACTATCAAGTTTGGTTTCAAAATTCAAATCACGATTTGCCACCAGTTGTCTAAACAAATCGGGATCGATTGTTCGTTTATTAGCGTTGAGCGGAAGAAGGAATGGATTGCCAGGTGGCAGTTCCAAACCCATTGATGCCATCTTTGTTATGGTCATAGGAATCGCAGATTTTTCGTACCATGTAAGCAGA
Organism: uncultured Candidatus Obscuribacterales bacterium; assembly: GCA_964436185.1. Classification (GTDB taxonomy): domain Bacteria; phylum Cyanobacteriota; class Vampirovibrionia; order Obscuribacterales; family Obscuribacteraceae; genus CAYTDR01. The sequence continues at coordinate 1,307 of CAYTDR010001192.1, forward strand.
TTCTTGAACGCTTCCTGCGTGGCAAGTCCAAAGCGTCCTTCGCGTTTTTCCGTTTCGATCTCTTCCTTTTGTTTTGTCAGTGACTCCCGGTAATCATTGGCGCTTTGTCCTATTTTATGAGGACTGTAGAGACCTAATCGTGCAGTTAATTCTGCCTGTAAAACTCCAGCGACAACAAGCTCTTCACCGGTGAGCCTTGCCGGATCGTCCTCTGGCGGTGCTTCTTGAACTACATCGTCTATCGATTCGTCGATAGGCTCATCAGATGCCAGATCTATGCTTACGTTCGGGAGCAATCCAGCAAGAATCAAACCGATGCTGGTAGTATTAGTAGTGTCAGTACTGTCTGATTGATAGTCTTGCCAGTCAATGGACAGTGTGTTGCTTTCGTCGTTGCTTGCATCGAGAATGAAAAATGCATCATTGCAGTCCTCGAATCCGATAGACGTTGTCATCTCTGTCATATTTTATCCCCCCGCCCTGTGCTTGCAATATACGGGGAGGTGTGTGACGCGTACGTGTCGAATTAAGATTCAGCAGATCTGGCTCGTTGCAGTGGCGTGCTGACGCGTGTGGCGAATCAATGTTCACCATATCCGGCGCGTTGCAGTGCCTGCTAACACGTATGTGGCGAATCAAGATTCACCAGATTCGGAGCGTTGCAGTGGTGTGCCGACACGTGTGTGGCGAATCAAGTTCACCAGATCTAGCGCGTTGCGGTGGCGTGTTTACGCTATGTGGCGAATCAGGATCCACCGAATCTAGCGCGTTGCAGTGGTTGTCTCGAACTGCTTTCCTGAGTGGAAAGGTATACACCAAGTGCAGCTATTACCAGAATGGAAACTGCCGTCACGGAGCCTAGTACCTGCCCCGCCTTGAAGCCTCCTTCCGGTCTTGCGAACCGCTTCGAGTGACCAAGCTCGTTAATGCTTCTGAGCACGGCATCGTGGACTTTGGGATCGTGCATATTGCGCTCAATGAAGCGCAAGGCTTCCAGTGTGTTCTTCTCTTCTGCTGTAAGATCGCCCGTCTTCTTTCTATCTTCGAGAAGTTTTTTGCTTTCGAGCATGCCACGCAACTCCTCGTCTGTCAGTCGTTCTTTCGGTCCCAGTTTGGCTATCGGATGTGCTGGATCAAGAATCTGACTTGTGCCGTCGCCGTTAGGAATGCGCTTGACCGAGGTCTCAACATCAGGATTAACACTCGGTTCCAATTTGGGCCGAGTTGGATCTTGAGCTTCTGCAAGCTTGAAGAAGTCACACACACGTTGAACCGCCTGCTT
>CAYTDR010001193.1:0-2584 GCA_964436185.1 uncultured Candidatus Obscuribacterales bacterium
CCAAGTGTACGAGGCCTTCCTTACTCATAATTACTTTCAAATCATGAAAAACTATTCTATTCAATTCGGTTTACTATGCTCTCTCGACCATTAGGCAACTTTCATCACAATTCTATGAAAGCGCTATTTCGTGTCTTTTGGCGGGTTCTCAGGTAAGGGGGTGTGAGGGGTGACAGTGCACAGGCTTTCTGATGAGATGAAGGATCGACTGGAAGGTGCAATCTTCGGAGCTTGCTGTGGCAGTGCTCTGGGAGGAAGTTGTGTCGGTCTGAATCACAAGGAGATTCTTGCCACTGCAGGCATTTCTGTCTTGCGAGATTTTGTCCCCGGCCTGACCAGGAGCCAGATTCCGGAGCACAAGCCGGGCGAGCTTCTGGCTGATGCCCAAATGGGACTGGTGCTGGCTGAGTCCGTGATTGGCAATAAAGGTGACCTCGATGAGGAAGATTTGAGGGATCGGTGGAAAGGGCTTCTCGAAGGAGAAGACTTTTTGCATGCTGGAGCCAGCGCACACTGTCTGGCTTCCTTAAGAAGAATGGTAGATAAACTGCCGCCCAAAGAAGATAGTCCTGAGGCCGACCATGTCTCCGGCGCGGCGCGTGCATTCGCCCTTGGCTGTCTTCCCAGTGACAACCGAGCCAAGATTGCGGAACGACAAGCGCTTCTCACCCACGGCAGCAAATCTGTATCCGCCGCGGCGATGGTTTTAGCGCAGACTATCCACAATTTCATCTCAGGTAAAAGAATCGATTCTGAGTCAGAAGTTCGTAACTACGTAGCTAATGAACTGGAAGCGGCAAGACAGATCGATGCTCGGTTTGCAGATTTCTGGGATGACATTGCACCCGATCTTGATTACAGCAAACCAGCCATAGAAGTTCCTTATTCGCTTGTCAATGTGGAAGCAGGCGTGAATGAGTGTATTCCGACGGCAGTCGGTGTCTTCTTGATCTTCAGACATGACCTTGAAGAAGCGGTCTGTGCTGCAGCAAGAGTTGGCGGAGCGACGGACACGACAGCTACCGTTGTTGGAGCGCTTGCCGGTGCCTATCATGGTGCTTCCAAGATCCCTGATCGCTGGCTGTCAGGAGTTGGTCAAAGAGAAAGGCTGCAAGCGATATGTAAAGGATTGATAGATTTGTGGCAATAACGGTGGCAATTCACCTTAAGATCTTCGAGTGGGAGTCTCAGCTTGATTCGGCCAGAGCCGAAACGTTCGTTCAGAAAAACGAACCTCCAGGTGGGACGTTTCATACAGATCGTCAAAAAAGATCTCTTTGCCTCAACTGGCCATTCAATGTAATCAATAAGGAAAAGGAACATGACCACGAAGTTAATGCCACTTCAAGAAAGAGAGCTGTATAAACTCACCGATAAGGTCGCCCTGGTCACCGGTTCAGGAAGAGGCATCGGTCGGGCAATTGCCGAAGCTTTGGCCTCCTGCGGAGCCAAAGTTGTAATTAGCGATATCAACGAACAAACCTGCACTACCACTGCAGACGAACTGAGAGAAGCTGGTGGCGAAACCCTGGCAGTCGTATGCAATGTCACCAATTCTGAGAGCGTCCAGACCATGGTCGACAAGATCATGAAGGAATGGGGACGCATAGATATTCTTGTCAACAACGCCGGCATCACGAGAGACAACTTGTTTGTCAGAATGTCTGACGAGGAGTGGCAAGCTGTAATTGATACGAATCTCAGCTCAGCGTTCAAAGTGACCAAACCGATTTTGAAAATTATGTCCAAACAGAGAGCCGGACGCATTATCAACATTGCCAGCACTACCGGAGTACATGGCAACGCTGGACAAGCCAATTACGCCGCTGCCAAAGCTGGATTGATAGGCTTCACCAAAACGATCGCGCTTGAATATGCCTCTCGCAATATCACATCCAATGCCGTAGCCCCTGGTTTCATTGCCACCGACATGACCCGAGCTCTGGGCGAGGAGAAAATAAGTAAAGCCGTAGAACATATTCCTCTGGGTCGCATGGGTAGCCCTGATGATATTGCTCAGGCTGTGCTCTTCTTCGCCGGACCAGGCGCCTACGTGACCGGTCAGGTGCTTGAAGTGAATGGCGGCCTGTACACATAAAGCCTGCTGACAACAAAAGTCTAATGCGCCGTGGTTTTGTTGCTGCGGCGCATTTTTTATGTTGGAAGAAAATTCGCGCAAGTTCTTCCATAACTATTACAGTGGTTGCAAGGACGCAAAAAAATCGAGCCAAGTCGGGCGATTCAGTCGCTAAAAAGCGCTCAAACGTTCGCCATGGAAGAAAAACATTTGAACTTCTTCCACGGTCATTTTTGTGGTGGCGTGTTGCAAGGTGATTGGAGAATCCAAATCCGATCGCTCGATGTCGACAACGAATTTAGAGAGCAAAAAGAACCTTATATCTCTTTATCGAGACGCCAGGTTAGTTGCCGTAGCTCGAGAAGCCGACCAGTGCGGGAGATACGCCGATTTTGATTACGTAACGTAGAGTAAGCAAACAACATGGCAGGAGAATGATTGTTGTGCACCGACATGTTATTCTAGTTGCCCTTGGCGCACCTTAGTAGCCATCATCATTGTAGTGCC
>CAYTDR010001194.1:0-2584 GCA_964436185.1 uncultured Candidatus Obscuribacterales bacterium
CATCTGGAACTGGGCATCGCTCATTTGTTCTGTCTTCGCGCGGACATAAATACGGCTGACGATCTTTCCCGTTACCTTGTCACTACCGAACAATGTCAAATATCCGGTTGTTATCGGTATCAGAACCTGATCGTCTGAATCGCCCATTGGACCGGCACCCTTGCTCTCCATGATACCAATGACGGTGAAGGGGAGAGATCCTACCAGTACTTCTTTGCCTGCAGGTTCATCGCCAGGGAATAGTTTTCTTGCCACGGACTGACCAAGGAGGCAGACTCTCGCGCAACTCTTTAGGTCGTTCTGGTCGAAGAACCTTCCCTGGGTGGGATGAAAACTCCTTACCTCCGGAAAGTCGAGATCAACTCCGACCACTTGTGTCTTTGTGTTGGCTGTTTCGCTCTCAATCTGAAACGAGCCCTGGTACTGGGCTGCCACCATCTCGGCGGCGGAGCAGAGTGACTTGATCGCGGCAGCATCTTCATAGACCAGAGTCGTGGCTGTTCCCATGCCCTTAGAGGCCCCAACGCTGGATGCGGCGCCTGGGGTTACGAATAGAAGGTTGGTTCCAAGCTTCGATATCTCGCTGACTGCAGCAGTCTTGGCTGCCGCTCCAACCGCCATGAGGGCAATTACGGAGGCGATGCCAATTGCGACCCCCAGCATTGTGAGAACGCTCCGGAGTTTGTGGGCATTCAAGCTTTGTACAGCAATACATAGCAGTTCAAGCGAATTCATCAGGTGCTCCAATGGCGGGGATATCCTGTGATATCATCATCGACCTCCAAATGGAGGGTGAAATTTTGAGGCGAACCCATGCTGAAAGAGTGCATCCTGAGGCAGTCCTGAGAGTACGTTGTCACCGCGCGAGAGCCCCTTAAGGACTACGACATTGCCGTCGACGTAGGGACCGAGTTGCACTGGATGAAAGCGTGGTCTTCCTCCCTTGGTTGGCATAAATACTCCTTTTCGGCCCATCTTTGATACAATGCAAACTGCCGGAATGAGTTTGGCGTGTTTTAGAGTGCCTCGCAGAAACTTGGTGCTGACGTTCATGCCGTACCGAAGCAAGCTCATGTCGTTCGGTTCAATCGCGATATGAACCTCGAACACTGTTATGTTGGAACTAGAGATGGCGCCTGGGGAAATGTGTGAAACGACTCCGTGATACTTTCGTTTTTGGGTGGCGTTGGCGGTGAATATGACAGCTTGTCCTTCACTGACACTATCAATGATGGATTCCGGAACTTCGGCCAGCACTTCCAGTTTTCCGGATAAAAGAACAATCGAGCTCGATGTAGCGGAACTTGTAGCAGCAGCGGCAGATGGCGTAACGAAAGCGCCTACGTCAGCATACTTCTGCGTGATTATTCCGTTGAACGGCGCTCTTATGATGGTGTCTTGCGACAAGCTGTTCAGATAGTCGAGGTTGCCGTTCGCCTGTAAGGAAGCCTGTCTCGCGTGCTCAATTTCTTCAGCGCGGAACCCCTTACTTACTAACTTCAATTGCGCGCGTTTCTCGGATAGCTGCTCTGCGGCTTGTTCTTCCGAGGCGCTGGCTTCTGCTAGTTCATGGCCAATTGCCGTCAGCTGATTCTCTGTGACATCCTCTGCTGTCTTGGCATTTAGGGCATCTTGATCGGATACCGCACCTTCACGCGCTAACCTGGCTTGTCGTTCCGCATATGCTCGATCTCGCGCCAGAGTCGCTTTTTGTGACTCCTGTTGTGCTTGCAGCTTCAGGCTATGATACCATGCGCTCTTCCGGGCGCTTTCAGCATGCCTGACTTGAGCGATACTTTGTTCGATCTCTTCCGGACGATTTCCATTGATAAACTTGAGATGATTCTGCTGAGCAGCCAGGCATGCGGCTCGCGAGGCGTCGATTTGTCCTCTGAGATTCGAGTCATCGATCTCTGCGATCACCTGGCCTTTCCTGACAGAGTCTCCTTCGTCGACATATAGACGTTTCAGCAAACCAGCCTGCTTCGGACTGAGCTTAACCTCACGTTCTGGTTTCACTGTCCCGTTGGCTTCTACGCTGAGTTGAACTGTCTGTTCTCTGACGTGGGCCAGGTGTGCGTCTGGTGGTAGACCGCTCTTGGGAGGCTGGAATAAAAAGAAGGCGAGGAGTGAGAGACTCATTCCGGCTATGGAAATGAGAGCCGGACGGATCAGTCCAGGCCGATTGGTTTTGTTTGGAAGGAAACCAATACTATCAGGGTGTTCGTCCTGCACTAAATGCACCTTGTCGTGCATCCGGACCTCGGCACTGCTTGTCGCGGTCTCCAGAATTGTCTCTCTCTTCGATGTTTCCAGGGTCACTGTCGAGTTCTCCCATTCGGTCCAAGTAGGTTGAGACTTTTTTCTGCCTCAATCCTGCATTTCATTTCGTTCTTTGTCTCCCCTCATTTGGGCTTTTGTTGAAGAGGTCAACTCGGAATCTCGTCGGATATATCTATTGAGGTAGACATCCTCAGTGACCTCCCATCGGGATTTGAGCCACTGTCCAGGCTTGGAGGCGATGCAGAGAAAAACCAGCTAAACACTCTCAGCTTGATTCCTCTCTCTAGGTAATCTGAGAGCC
>CAYTDR010001195.1:0-2583 GCA_964436185.1 uncultured Candidatus Obscuribacterales bacterium
GTCGTTGGAATTATCATCGTCGGTGTCACCTGCATCGTCGGCATCACCGGCAGTGACATCAATATTCACAGCTCGATCTGCAGGAATGTGGAATGACGTTTGATCCCAGCTGCCCGACTGCTCGTAGTCGTTCAAGGATTTAGCTTGTACTTTACCGGAACCTTCCACCGGCGGCGCAACCGCCAGGATGGTGGGATCGACGAGAGTCTGTGTCTCTGTTTCGGATTCCGTTTCTTCGCCCAAATCCCAGATTATCTCAACTCCTGGAGACTCACTGGGCTTGAGTAACTGCGGTTTGTTGCCGGGAGGTGCAGCTGGAGGAGCCGCCTGAGAAGCGGCAGCGGCAGGCTCCTGGCGAGGCGCATTCGCCGAAGGCGGGGTGAGGGCCGCCAGGCGAGACAATGTATTTCTCGCGTTTTTTCCTGTGTGCAGTTGGTTGACTACTGATCGTAGAGATCTCTTTTCAGTTTTATCGACTGAAGGGCTTTCTACTTCTAATGTGACTTCCGTCGTCTCGTCATCATCAGCGGCAAAGGCGAAGGATGGGTGGAAATCACCGATGTCATCGTCGTCTTCCTTGGACGCAAAGGGTGACATCGGAACTGCCGCCTCAGGCTCCGGTGCCGACCAGTCCAACTGGTCTTTCCAGCTCGGCGCTGCGTTCTTCAAACTCCATTCTTGATCCTGTTGAGCGGCCACCTGTTGATTGATCACTGGTTGTGGCGCAGGCAATCGAGTGTGTGTAGCTTTCACGCCGCCTGCAATGAGGCGATCCATCTCGGTCTTCGTAACATATTCATTCGCTACTGCTGTAGTCCAGATAGGTTGGCCCTTTTCGATCCATAGTTTCATCACCAGTTGGAAATTACGGATGCTCAGATTGCCATTCTTGAGCAGACGCTGACCCATCAGTACCTGCTCCAGGTCCGCGGGTTTTATGAACTCCTGTTTGACGAGAAACTCGCCGAACAGCATTTCGGGCATAGCCTTGTGCATGTCTGCTGCGATCTCGAGCTCGCTTGGTTCAAGCAGTCCCGCACACTGAAGCAACTCTCCGATTCGCAGCGGCGTTCTTACGCTCTCCCTCTGCTCCCGCTCATCTTCAGGCGCGCTGAAGGTGACTTCGTTGGGGCTGCCCCGGTAGCCGAGTACTCTAAGATCATAGTCGTTGCGAGTGACTCTATCCGTCAGTATGTCGTGGGCAATACAGATTGCTTGCAACTGATCCAGATGCGGCCGTCGATCCTTGCGCCGCAAACCTTTCATTGAAATGAGCAGTCGGCGCGCCCGCATAAAAAAGAACTTGTGGATATCTGCCTTCGAGGCGTCAATGTCGACGCCTAAAATGCCATAGGCGTCGAAATAGGGTTTCGACTGAGGTGGTGGTGGAACAACTGTCGGTTGCGACTGCGATTCCGTCTGTGACTCCGATTGTGGCTCGGGCTCCGGTTCGGGCTCCAATTGCGGCTGTGGCTGCGGCTGCGGTTTGTCACCGCCATTTGCCTCACTCGTTTCACTATCTAGTGGAGGACTTAAAGCCATAATTTCCTGGGACACATCGCCAGCAAGCTCAATTGTCGGCGCTAGGATAGTTGGTTCCGCGAAAACCTCGGCTATCATTTCGCTTTCCTGATCGGACCAGACTATATCAGGCATTGCTCTCTTCTGCGGTTGACTGTTGGCGAGAGAGCGACGCAGCTTCTCCTCGGCTTTGCCTGATTCTGCTTTGATAGAGGCGATAATCATAGCCTCTTCAGGCGTGGTTTCAAAGTGAGCGGTTGTCTCCTTGAGAGCAAACAACTGCTCATGTGCAAGCCGCGCGCCCGAAGTATCTCCGCGCTCGCTGCTTTGCTTGAGCGCGTAAGAAAGAATCATGGTTTCCCACTCCGTCCGTTTCTTCGAACCGGTCGGAGGAACGACCATGGTTTGAAATGCGCGTGAACTCATTGATATCGGGGACACATGGACTTTAGAGGGGACTACCTTAATTCTCATACCACCTTATAACGGTAGTTATTTCATAAGAATGAAACTAATTGTGGCTTTAATGATTTTCTCGGGAACAAAAACGCCGTATCACTGGTTGGCACAAGAGCTTTTAGGGTCCTGGCAGAAACCGCGGGTCTCATAACAGTAATTATCAAGCTGTCCCTTGGATTCTGTTTACTGCCATCGAGACGTTTGGGACAGAAGATTTATTTATCTGCTCAGAAAAGCCCACCAGGTAGATGTTTGCCTCGTTCGAGCCGACGGTTGGCTTCATAAGAGCTGCTTTTTCGCCTTTGTTAGAGCGGAAATTGGCTCGATTGCGCCATAATGGCACTTTCGCGCTTTAGGGTCTAACACATGGCTGTTCCAAAAGCGGCATTTCCCTTGCCTGGCAAGGTCTGAAGTACTGTTTCAGAGGGCTCCGCAATATCTGACATGCTGAGTGTTTTATCGGTCAAAATAAACTAGGACGCAACGAGACAAAACGGTATGAGTGAGAACAACGAGACACAAGTTCAAGAAACAGCGCTAGGGGCACTTTCACAAGTCGAATCGACCTATGGTCTGAAAATCTCAGTCGATGAGAGAGAGCAA
>CAYTDR010001196.1:0-2581 GCA_964436185.1 uncultured Candidatus Obscuribacterales bacterium
CTCTTTTGTGATTACCTCGATATGAGCGAATCGTCTTTGCTATCACCTTTGCACAGCTCTCTTGGTGCTATGAGGGATCATTCTGCTGCTGTGTCGTCTGGTCTTCGTAAATTTATCCTATTTGACCCTCTTTAGTTTCTGTTTCGCTGTTTCTTCTCCAAATCCGCTGGAAGAATCTCCTCCGTATTCGCATCGACCAGGTTTCCTTGCATGGTCTTCAGTTCATTTCCGTGAGTATTCAATGTCTCATCCTATTTTGTCGCTTTTATCCAATCGGCAATGTCGGCTATAACTTGTTTATCTACGTTGCCTGCTTGTTGCAGATACTCGGATGGTTGGCATTTACCAGAGCCGGTCATGAAGAGGTGGTTTAGTGATGGGTAAAGTTGAAATTTGAATCGCTTCAAATCGGGGTCAACTGACTGGACTGCGGCTTTCCATCGATGAAAGTCGCCGGTTGCGGTTACTTGATAATCTCGTCCTCCTTGAAGAAAGAGCACTGGGCGGTCGACGAGTTTAATCTCTTGCAGGGGATCATGTTTGCGCAGATCGAGCCAGTATGAAGATGGTGCACCGAAAATGGTGCCGCCATTCTCTGCTTCTTTGAGAGCTTTTACCTGTTCTCTTCCCTGCTTCAGTTCAGCTAGTTTTTGTTTTCCCTCATCACTGCTTTGTTCGCCCAGCGAAAGAAGATATTCAGTCTGGCGGACAATCGCATCTTCCAGAGGCTCATTACTGCCTGCAAGTGAGATGAATCCACATATGTCGTTATCGGCTGCTGCAATGCGAGGAATCAACATGCCACCCAGGCTGTGTCCAAGAACAAAGATTCGGTCCCGAGCAATATGTGTGTTCTTTTGCAGCACCTTAACCGCTTCCAGCGCATCGTCAATGCTCTCTTCTTGGACCGTCAGATTTTTCAAAGATGCCATCACTGAGCTGTATTGTCTGGTTCTTTTTTCGTAGCGCAATACTGCCACACCTCTCGAGGCTAGACCGCAAGCGAGATCTTTGAAAGGCTTGTTTGGACCGATAGTCTCGTCCATGTCTTGAGGACCGGAGCCATGGATGAGGACCAGGGCAGGAAATGGTCCCTTTCCCACCGGCAAGGTTAGACTCCCATCAAGCTTCCATTGCCCGGTGCCGACGGTCATCTTTTGCTCTGTAAAAGTTGTCGGGGCTACAGAGGCTGCCTCTGTGCGTACTTCAGTGTGTGGGACGATGAAGAATCCGGAAATTTTCGAATTGCCGGAAAAGACAATTTTAAGATCAATCTTGTTGTTCGCAAATTCAACTGGTACAAGAACGATGATGTGTTGTCCAAGTCGCTCTATTCTTGAAACTAACCGACCTTTGAATCTGCCGTACTGTGAAATAATTGATTTCCACGTAAATTCGAGCTTGGCTGGAGGGAGAGCGCCCTTCATCGTGGAATCAAAATTTACGGTTGCCTGTGAAAACTCGTTTTGTCCGAGATTGTCGGCAAACCTTTCAGCTATTACAGCAAGACTACGTTCTTCGCTGTCAAGTTTCACTGCTATCAACCTCGAATTTACCACAGGGTGAGAGTCTGAGCCTGAACTGCTTGATACGAGCGTGCTCTCGAGAGCTGCAAGAGGACTAAAGGTCGCGAGCGTGATACTAAAAGCAATACCTAATGAGAGCGTCATGGTACTCGATCGCGATTCACTTGCTTGCAATCGTCTAACGAGGCCGTTTGTTGACCCTATCATTCAATTGCTCTCCCTATTTTGCGGTTTTGCTGAAGTCCGTCGAAGTGCTGGACTCGTCAAATGGACAACTTTTCCGGCTTAAACTTCATGAGAAGTGGGAGCACTATAGTGCCACCACCTACAATGATTTTGGATGTCATGGAACTACCATGAATGATCATAGCCTGATTTCGTCCGAATTGGAAGAATACTCTTTCACTGCAACCGAGAATTTGACCACCTTGTTGCCTGGAATATTTTGGTATGGGGATCTTGTCCGACATGACCGACGACAATGATTCATAATGCAAAGCTTTGCAAAAGAAACTCTATGCGCGCGGCGCGGCATAGTGGCGAACGAGCGTTCTACTTTAGGAGCAAGCGATTTTCAGGAACAAAATTGGCAACAATTTCTCGGAATAATATCACCAGTCCCCTGGGGATGACTCCATGAGCAAAAGTGACATAACAGGATACCAGCTGTTGGATTGTAATCCGATCGACATCGACGCACTTACTATCCAAATCAATGTGTATCCATGGCAGCGAGTTACGGATTTCATGACAGAAGACAATTTCGCGGAAGGTTTCAAACTGTCCAAACAAGACGGTTTGCAGGTTAGTTCGCTGATACCTCATCGCCATCATGAGCAACGTGATACCTGCAATCTAGTAGATCTAGCTATGGAAGCTGGTCATTCAGCATTGTATGCCGGCGCGCAAATACCGCTCACTTCCCTGGCGCAAATCGTCGATAGAGTCGTTGATACCCGGCTGTCCGAAAAACTAGATATAATACCTGCGCCAGATGAGGCAGAGTTAGGATAGAACCGATTTTGGGCGCAACAGCTCGGCACTGCTGCAGGAAC
>CAYTDR010001197.1:0-2580 GCA_964436185.1 uncultured Candidatus Obscuribacterales bacterium
CATGTGGGCGTATATAATAGTGCTACCGACAAACTTGAAGCCCCGCTTCTTGAACTCTTTGGAGAGCTGCATAGATAGCGGCGATTGCGTGAGCGCTGGCCCTGTATTTATTGTCGGTTTGCCCGCAATTCCCCACACAAAATCAGAGAAGTCTTCGCCAGCACTCTGCATAGCCAGGTAAACCTTGGCGCCGAGTATTGTCGACTCTATTTTTGAACGGGACCGAATTATGTCAGGGTTCAGCAGCATCTTCTGAATGTCAGTTTCTGTCAATCTTGCGACCTTCACTGGATCAAAATTCTTAAAAGCCTTTTGCAACGCCTCTCGTTTATTGAGAACTACTGCCCATGAGAGGCCAGCCTGGAAGCCATCGAGCATTAGTTTTTCCCAGAGTGCTCGACTGTCATAGACCGGTATTCCCCACTCTTCATCATGGTATTGGCTCATGAGTGCATTGCCTTGAGCCCACCGACACCGTTCAATTATTGATGGACATTTCTTCGGCATAAGCGGAAATTGTTCTCCCGGAGATAGATACTATCAGTGAACAACCGCAGGCGGTTAAATTTCTGATTAGCAAGATGACATGTTCAGTTCCGATCAATATTGACGTGGTTAGGACTCGTGCAAAAATGGAATTCTGAGCCAAAACGAATCAGTGTATGTGTGAATTTCGGATACAATTGCGCTTCATCATTGTCTGTGGGTCGAAGAATGAATTTATCTAGTAGGAAACCTTACCTATCTGTACTTGTATCGGCGGTGACGGTCTTGTTGACAGCATGTTCGCAAGGACAACCTGTTGATGATTTGGCGGTTGCGAAAATTCCTATTAGCGAGATGCAAGCGACAGGCTATTTAGCTCTTAATGCGGACAAGCCAGGCGCTTTTGTCACAGTTCAGAATTACTTGGTCCCAGGCAAGTACACCCTCGTGCATTACTTCAGTCCATACGACGGTGTTTCGGCTGGGCTAGAGTCGCAGCTAATTCAGCTGACACAGGTGAGATCTGACATTGCCGTGCGCACCGTGAACATCAACCGCCCGGAAGTTAAGAGCATAGACTGGCAGTCGCCGGCTTTGGAGAATGCAGGAATTCAAAAACTTCCTTATTTCCAGATTTTTGATCCCTCACAGAATCTACGCGCGCAAGCTAGACCAGCCTATGAACAGGTTAGTCAATGGATTCAATCACTTCAATCGCAGAACCAAAGCGTACAACAGTGATTCAACAAAGCGTAGGCAAAGTGATTTAGTCTCTGCATTTGGTTTCAAAATTGATCTGTTATCGACTATGCGGTGATTGCAAGTAATCGAGGCAACCTCGATTGATATAGAGCCGTCATCTAACCACCAGACAGAGGGATGTCAGGCGGTTACGTCGTCTATGTTATCGGAAATAAGATATTCCGATGCATTGATAAAAGCACTTGACAGCATCGCCTTAAACAAGATCCCTTGTGCGCAGGCGCAGTGACGGGTACACCTTTTGCCCTCATGTCCACCCGTGCTGAAACTTTACACAAAGAAAACTTCCAACTTGCAATCCGGCGCTTGCCAAGCTTGTCAATGCCGGATTATCAGATGCGAAGTTGGAAAGTTTCTGAACCGCAGAAGGAGCACTCAATGCGGTGGCAAGCCAAATATACCTCTATTAGCAATCACGGCTTGCATACTCCGAAATCAATGCCTCGTTCAGTGTTCTACGCCCCCTCAGGTCACACAGCAAATGAAACAATTTCGCGCTTCCAAAATCAGTTCACCCGTCGAGCTAAATCGTAATAGTAAAGAGGACTCGTTAGTGATCACCAAAGCTACTCGCATTCGCCGATCGGTAACAGCCACATGCAGCATCTTGATGATGCTTATCTGTTCCCTCAATTCCTTTCAAGCCGTTCTCGCGGTGGAGCAGATTGACTCAACCACTATTGGTGCAGCTGATACGAACCTGATAGGACCCAACAACGGAAATTCCTTTGGTTCGGTTGGAACTGGTACCAGGGGGTCAACCGCCATCGGTGGCGAAACTGCAGGCGCAGCGGCCTCTGTCGGCAATGACACAGAAGGCGGGACGGCGCTAGGTGGCACAGTTACAGGATCGGGAGCCTCCGTTGGTGCTGACGCGGATGGATCGACTGCGGTGGGAGGCTCGGGTACTGGAACGGGAGCGACAGTTTTAGATGGCGGATTGGGAGCAACCGCGGTGGGCGGCTCGAACTCAGGAACGGGAGCAACTGTTGGAAATTCAAGAGGTGGAACCGCAGTGGGCGGCGCAGATGGAGGAGTAGGGGCTCTCGTTGGTGATAACGCAATGGGGGCGACAGCCGTCGGTGGCTCAGCAACTTCTACTGGAATAGGAGCGTCCGTAGGTGACCAATCCGATGGATCGTTTGCTGCGGGTGGCTCGAATTTTGGACGGGGAGCGACTGTAGGTGGTGTTGTATTTGGAGGGACCGCGATAGGTGGCTCGCAAGGCGGGTCGGGAGCGGCTGTCGCTATCAATTCAGATGGAGCGACTGCAGTGGGTGGCTCAGGTTTTACGGGTACAGGAGCAGCGATAGGAGCAGGCTCAGATGGGGC
>CAYTDR010001198.1:0-2576 GCA_964436185.1 uncultured Candidatus Obscuribacterales bacterium
CAGGCTACCGAACGTTCAACAGACTATAGAAAGCGATGGAAGCGCATGCTTGATGCCGTCGGAAGACTTGCGGTATGCGATTTGCATCAAACGGAAACATGCTTGTCGGGTTTACACGGTGCATTCTGTGGGACTCTCAACGGTTCGATTTTCCTGGCAAAGAGTTATATCTGAGCACATTCGCCAATATCCGCTTTGCGGGCAATCCCTGAGGATTCGTCTATGAGAAAACCGTTCAGTCCCACCACCAAACTAATCATTACTACAGCGTTTGCAGCCACATTAGCCCAGATAGGCTGTTTTGTGCATTCGGAGAGCGCAGCCGGTTCTACTCCGTCCACGGCAAACACTCCCATCAAAGGAGTCGAAGCATCAAAGACCGCCAGCGAAAAGGCAAAGGTCATCGAGATCAATCTCGACAAGTCGCAGTCGCTTTCCATTCCAGTACCGAAGAAAGACTTGATGGCATGCGGGTTTTCATCAAAAAATGGCTGGTCAGGATGGTCGGTCCGCATTCCCGGACAGCGAAACATCACTACACCAGCCGTTTACAAGAACAAACTGTTCTTCGGTGGTGGCTATGGATCGCATGAGTTCTATTGTTTGAGTGCAGCCACGGGGAAAGTGATTTGGCAGTACAAAACCGATGACGACGGACCGAGCGCAGCTGTCGTCGAAGACGGTTATGTCGCCTTCAATACGGAGAGCTGCACGGTGTTCGTTCTCAGCGCCGAAACGGGGAAATGCATTTGGAAGGAGTGGCTTGGAGACCCGCTCATGAGCCAGCCTGCTATCTCGAAAGGACGGCTGTACATCGCATATCCCTCTGGGCAGCGGAACCACAAACCTCAAGGACACATGATGCTCTGTGCGGATTTGAAAACAGGAAAGCACCTCTGGGAGAAACCAATCACTGCGGACGTAATAAGTGCTCCCATTGTCGACAACGACAAACTCTATTTCACGTGCATGGAAGGTACCTCGTTCTGCCTGAACGCAAGCAGTGGACGTGTTGAGTGGACGAAGGAGAACGGTGGCACATCGGCACCGGTGATCGCTGACGGCAAGTTCATCGTTGCCAGAAAAGAGATGCGCAAGGGAACTGCGTACGAGGGATTGCAAGTGATGGATTCGAACCGGGGAGTTCAAACGATGGGCTTCCTGGCCGGAGGCCACGCACCATATCTACAGGGTGCGACGAACGGCACGATCGGACCACAAGGAGTAGACAGTTCGGCCGCCTATTCCAAGATGGACGCCTCAGTCGGATTTGGCGGCGGCGCCCCGGCTGCCGCGCAAATGTCGAAAGCGCAATCACATATGGGCATTAATACCGTAGCTGGTGCTTGGGGCTACCAGGGCGCCAAAGCCTTTGCAAAATCAGGACGAGTCCTCAATTCGCAAGGCACAAACGTCAATTCCGTCGATGCCAGAACCGGTAAACTGTTGTGGCAGGCAACTGCCAGAAGCAAGAGTATTACAGGAAGATCGCAGGTCTTCTCACCTCCATCACTGGGCAAAGAAAACATGTACCTGATCAGCGGCGATGGACAACTCGTGTCCGTCGACATCAAGGACGGTCGGCAACGATACAACTACGCGCTGAACCAACCTATCAGCTTCCAACCAGCTTTAGACCAGGGCAACATCTACATGGGAACAGCCAATGGCATGGTCGTCTGTCTCAAGACTGGCGATCAGGATGCTGACGGTTGGAGCTCCTGGGGCGGCAACGCTCAACACAACCAGCAAAAATAGCCCAACCAAGATTAATGGGGTGGGCAGGTTCTGCGAACTGCTTATCAATATCAAAGCTGACTTCAAATCTAAGCCGACTTCGAGAGATGTCGGCTTAGCTATCTAGGTGAACGGAACTAGCTGTACATCACGAGCAAAACCGAACAGTTCAGCATTAATAACTGATTTCTCGATGGTCGCATTCCTGCCGTTTTGTCAGAGACCGACGCGCCAATCACTGTTCGTCCGGTGGAAAGAGAGTTTGGAATCAGATTAGTTCCGCCTCTACAGTGCATTCGTTCTACTTGTGAGATTTTGGGGATTCGGCGAAGAAAACGCTCAATAAGACCGCGATTTAGATAACTTTTCCAGCAGGCGGCTGCTGCGAGTCTATCCGCGGTTTGTCATTGACGCCGGGGTCATCTCCTGGTTCGGCGTGGTTCCGCGTTGCTTCGCCATTCGTTTCCTTGCCAGTCGCCAGTCAGTTGTAGTGGAGGTATTGCATATGGAATGGTTCTTGATCAATGTAGTCTCAGTCCTGCTTTTGCCCGTGTTCGTTCTCATGGTTCTGACAAGTCTTCTCGGTGGTCGGGTCGATGGTATCGTGAAACTGGTATTCGATTTGGTGTCATCCATTTTGCTGGCTCTGATCAAATTGTTTTCCGAAATTTTCAAGAGTACTCTCTCATTGATCAGAGACATCTTGGTAAAGAAGGATGCACCGAAGAGGCGAGCTCCTGCGCCTAAGTCGCCACCAAAACCGACACCACTGCCAGACGAATCGAAATCCTGGACTACTGTCGAGGTTTTTCCCGTTGAGCACGCCCGTGATAGAACAT
>CAYTDR010001199.1:0-2573 GCA_964436185.1 uncultured Candidatus Obscuribacterales bacterium
AAAAGCTTGGCAAATACCTTGTCGAGAAGCGGTATCTTCTTTACTGCTTCCAGAGCGGCCCTGTCTGCAGGGTGCTCGAATGCAGCCGACGATATGCGTGGAAACCGTTTGCGTGTCTTGGGTTCGGCGCTGGTCATAAACCCTCCCTTTCCTTGCTGTTCTTGAGATCCTGCGTACTACTAAGTCATACTTCTTTCTACCCTACTTCGAGCGTCGCGGCTCAAGCTTTTATAAAAATAGAAAGAACTCCATGGATATCCATCTATAAGGTCTTGGGAATTGGATGGTTTCTCTCTGGAGATTTCGGTAGGTACAAAAGTTGAGGTCTAAGCTAAAGTGACGATTTCAAGTCCCCGACCACCAACAAGTGCCAGTTTACTCTGAATCGTGACAGCGGATGCTGCTTCTAGCGATTTGAGAGTTTTTACGACAGTGGGAACGTTAGGGTTCGACAGGTCGACAATAGAGACTCGGTCTTTGCCCGTTTCGTCGCGTCCTACGGCGACTGCCATGTCCTCCAGCGCTGAGACGGCGACCGCATTGTGTGGCAGGTCGATTGTGCCTTTTACGTTGAGCTGCGCGTCGTCCTTGTCCAGCACGAGGAGAAACCCTTTGGCTCCACTTCGATCTATGGCTGTGGCAAGTAGATGTTTCTCCGTCAAGCATATGTCTCTGATTGCCAGATGGTCGAAGCGTCGTTGACCGATGGGAGCCAGTTGCGCACCGGGTTTGAAGAGACAGACTCCATCGTCAACACTCGACGCTGCAAGCAGTCCACCAAAGGCTCGCAGACGACCGAAGTTCCCCTGCACATCAAATGGTGGCAAGGCCTCGAGGTTGTCCGCATAGACCTTAATCGGCTGAATACGGGAAATTTTGTCCATCGCCTTAATCACGAAAGCCTTGTGCTCTGACTTGTCGAAGGCTAAATCATTGCCGGCAATCTGGCAGGTGGCTACGGTGCTGTCCAGACTGGCCATCTTTCGCAGCGCTAGTTGATCTTTGGAAAGAGTGAGGATAAAACTGCCAGCTCCCACCATCGATCTAATTGGTGGCGAGCATGGAACGCTTTTCACCATGACCGGCTGTTCGGGATTTGAAATGTCGTAGAGAACCAGATCCGCGCCCACCATGACCACGTTTTGACCCCAGGTGGCGATGCTGGCTGCCGCCAGGCGTGGGATCTTATAGCTGTACTGTTGCTGCCATGCACTCTTCCGTCCTTTGAGGACCTGCACGCCCGACCAGCCGCAAGCCACATACAGAGTGCCCTTGTCCTCGACTATGCCTGCTTTCTTCAAGCCGCCGGAGCCTTCTGAAGGCATGCGCATAACTTGATCGGTCTGCAAATTGCTGTGCTTGTCGATGGAAAGAAAGTTGAGAACGAGCTTGTCGTCTGTACTTCTGCCAAGCACCATGAGTCTGTCGCTTGTGGCCTTCGCTGCCAGAACCGAGTTCATTTTATCGAGCGGAGTGATTGATATCGCATGCGGTGCCGGCTTCATGGAGATGCTTCTCGCTTGCATCTTGCCTTCAGACGAGCTGGAGTCCTGTCCGACAACAAACATCGAGGTCTTCAGTCTGGTCAGGAAAGTATAGTCTCCTTCCAGTTCTAACTGGTGCAGCCGTTCCGGATAGTTCGGTTGAGCCAGCTTATAGACATCGATGAGGCTGTTGCGTCCGTCGCTTCCTAACACTGTCAGCTCACGACGTTCCAGATGCATTGCAGTCACTGGTTTGCTGCAATTGAAGTTGGTGGCTATTCGAGCGGATTGCTCGCCCTTGCGAGGTTCTTCCAGGATTAGCGCTTTGCTTTTGCCGTCTTTATCGGTTCCGGCAATCACGATGATTCCACGTTCGGCAACGATGGCTGATCCCTCAGCCAGGTTTTCTAGCTCAGTTTTGCAGATGATTTGAGGTTCTTCCGGAACTTTCAGATCGATACTGACGAGTACCAGTTTCTGTCCGCTTCCTGCAAGCGGCTCACGGGTCACCACATGAGCCATTGACTGGTCGACGGTGAGACCTGCCACTCTCTTGCCGAGAGCGGACAGCTCCGCGATCACTTCCGGATAGCCGCTGGCCGTGTTGACCTTCTTGAGGTCGATGATAGACATGCGACCGAACTCATCAAGCAGGCAGAGCAAGCCCCTCTTATCGAGCCCGATGTAATCAGGGACGATTGCGGGAGGCCAGGAGTCTCGCGCAAGGACGTGCGGCCCTGAGATTGGCTCAATCTTGGGATTCTTGCCTTTTTTCGGCTTCTTGGCGAATGCAGGTAATGAGCCTGACAACTCCAAATACAACACCAGCGTGCTCATGGAGCTCGCTAGAAAGTTACGTCTTGTCAGCATCTCAATCGCTTTCCGTTCGTTTTTGCTGAGGGGCTTGGATCAGCCCCTGGATTTTCTCGATCCTGCGATATAGATTACAGGAATTCTCGAACAAGCATAAACAACATCTGGAAGCTAATTATTGCCACCATCGGCGAAATATCGATATTACCAATTGGTGGAATGATGCGTCTGAATGGCTCTATTACAGGCTTGACAATATTGTCGAGCGTTTTCCAT
>CAYTDR010001200.1:0-1321 GCA_964436185.1 uncultured Candidatus Obscuribacterales bacterium
TCGAGATCACCCAACACAAGGCTAACGTGAGATTTGCTTTCCTTTTCAATGTTCGGGTGCATTCTTTTAGAACCGTTTGAGTGTGTGGGCTCCGGCACAAAGCTCTTGTAGGTAATTGCAGTGGTTAACACTATTGGTAGCAGGAAGATGCAAAAGTAAAAAAGCAATCTATAGTTGCGGCGATTATCTGTGAGAAGCTCAAGTGCGACACTGCTTCCATCTTCAACTGAATGCGAACGATCGAGTAAGCTGACTATCTCACTGAACGATTCATATCGATTTTCCGGCGATTTCTGCAAACATTTTTCAATCAGTTGGCACAATTCTGGATCAGCTGAAGGATTCAAATCCAGCACCGAGACCGGCCGCTTATGGCAGTGACTGGAGAGTAGTTCCAACGGCGTTTCGCCTGAAAAAGGGGGCTGTCCACCGATCGACTCGAAGAGCACACAGCCAAAGCTATAGATTTCCGATCGCACATCGAAAGGCCGCCCGCTGGCTTGATCTGGAGACATATAAGCTGGAGTCCCCGCAATCGCGATTCCGATTTCGCTAGTCAATCCGGTATCGGTTTCACTTGTGGCCAGTCCAAAATCAATGAGCTTTGCCACGATTTGTGATGAGGAAGTTGTTTGCAAAATTATGTTATCTGGTTTCAAATCCCGGTGGTTTATGCCATGGTTGTGAGCATAGTCCAGCGCAGACGCAATACCAGAGAAAACCGCAAAGGCCTGTTCGTTGCTCAGAGGACCAAGTTCGCGAATGAATTGGCCAAGCGGTTTTCCATCCAAATATTCCAACACCATAAACGGCTGACCATTGAAATTAACACCGAAATCCAAAATAGTGACAATGTGCGGATGCGACAGTTGGCTGACAATTTTCGCTTCGATCTGAAACCTTACGTGCTGCCTGGCATCCATTTGCCCAAGGAAGATCTTAACTGCCACCTTCCTTTGCAAAAGCTTGTCCTGCGCAAGACAAACCAAAGCCGCTCCTCCGCGACCAATGGATCTAATCACGGAATAGCGTTCGGGAAGAGCAAGCTGTCTGGTTAAGTCCGGATCGTCGACGATCTCTGGTACTACACTCGGTGCACTAGTCGAACCACTGATCTCTACTGAGCGATGACTCCGCTCACATGTACAAGCCTGAGGTCGAAAAATCCATTGCGTAATGCTAGCATTCTTGTCGCTTATGACTGTCTTATTGCAATTTGCACAAATTATGGGTGCCTTGTCCAGCTCTGCCTGGAGTCTGTCACAATTACAATTGGTTAAGTCGAAAATCCATCCCGTTAAGGTACCTGAACGGCTAGTCC
>CAYTDR010001200.1:1331-2572 GCA_964436185.1 uncultured Candidatus Obscuribacterales bacterium
GCAAACTCGGATTGCTGTTTTGCATTTATTGCATTATGGAAACTGCCTTCTTTGAACCTGTTCGAGTCACGATAGAATCGAACTCAACTGACAAAAATGGTCCTTGCGAGAAATCTTCTGGAGCGAACTCTGACGCCTGATCCAGTATATCATTTGAAGAAATCGTGAATATCCTTGCATTGTCTTCGGGTTGAGGTTCAATAACCCGCTGTCATTCTTGTTGGTGGCCCCTAGCGCTGACATTTTCAAAACTTGGATCGCCGTAGAAAAGTAATGTCCTACACACTCGCTCGCTTCGGCTCGCTGAGACGTTCCGGTCAAACCGTTTAGATGATATAGCCTGCCTTTGTACCAGTTAACTCAATCACGTGCGAAAGGGAGACGTAGTCATTGTTTGGAAGCTAGACCGTCTTGCTCGTTCTACAAAGGCTTTGCAAGAGACGATCGAGCAATTGAAGGATGCAGGCGTGAAGTTCATATGGTTATCTGAAGCGTGGGCAGATACCACCTCGGCTGGTGGCAAACTGATCATGACAGTTTTTGCCGGCATCGCAGAGTTCGAACGAGATCTTTATCTAATACTGTCGCGCCATGCCTTGCAACAGGCGACGACAACAAAACGATGTTGTGAGATTGACGCTACTTTTGGTACTGGACCGAAGCCCAGGCATCCTTCTTCGGAGGAGGATTGTATCGGTGTATCGATAGTAGCAACCCGACCGTGACTAGGTCGACAATCAGCGCTGTTCCTCCATATGAGAGAAACGGCAGAGGCACGCCTGTAACCGGCATCATCCCCATCGTCATTCCCATGTTGATGAAAGAGTGGAAGATGAACATACACATATAGCCAATTGCCATCGAGCTTCCGACCGGGTCGCCCCGACAGTTGAAGGCAATTACCAGACCTCTGACGCAGATGACCATATACGCCACCACGACCAGAATCGAAACCTTGAAGCCCAACTCTTCTCCGACAACAGCGAAGATGAAATCGGTATGACGCTCCGGAATAAATGCGCCCTGGCTCTGGTTTCCTTTGCCGAGACCAGTTCCTGTCGCGCCACCGCTGCCGATAGCAATCAAACTTTGAAGAATGTGATATCCGGAGCCACGTGGATCAGAGTACGGATTGACGAAACTTGTCAGTCGTTTCTGTTGATAATCCTTCAGGTGACCCCACAACTCCGGCCTGGCCATGCCAACTCCGAAGTTCGCTGCTGTGATCACGAGGATCATTG
>CAYTDR010001201.1:0-2567 GCA_964436185.1 uncultured Candidatus Obscuribacterales bacterium
ATCTTCATGATCGTCTTTGGCTACATCTGTTTCCTGGGTCTTCGTGTTGAGTTCATTGATTACGTCTTTTACTGGAGAACCGCTGTGTTGTTGAGCATAGTGAGACAAGTCGAGCGTAGGATGTTCGCCGGTCTCCAGTGCAATAGCCTCGCTTGCCAGATCTTGATACACCGCGTCTTCAAGACGGAAACGGTAAGAGCGAACTTTGGGCCAGTCGCGTCTAAGAGCATCGTTGAGTTCCTTGGAGAACTCTGCGCAAGTCTGATGCCGATTATCGGGTTCTTTAGCCAGTGCCTTTTTCAACACATAGGTGGTTTCGTTGCAACCACGCAACTCTGGTGCTATGTCACTGAATGGCGTAGGAGAGCCGTAAAGATGACAGTCGATCATCTCTATGGCGGATTTTGCCTGATATGGAAGTCTGCCTGACAGTACCTCGTATACGACAATTCCCATGGAGTAGATGTCCGATCTCGGGTCGACTATCGAGTTGGACAGGCATTGCTCCGGACTCATATAGGGTGGGCTGCCGCAGACGTCACCAGCTTTGGTGATATGGTAAATGTCCTCGTTTTCCGGATCGTTGTCCTTTAGTTTCGACAGTCCGAAGTCGACTAGCTTCACCCAGTCTCGGTCTTCTCCGTCCTTCGTAAGGATTATATTTTCAGGTTTTAGATCTCGGTGAACAACGTCCTTATCGTGCGCGCATTGCAATGCGTCCAGCACTTGACTAAAGATCTTTTGAGCCCGATCGAACGAAAAGGGACCATGCTCAGCCAGTTCATCCTTGAGGCTCTGACCCTCGATATAATCCATGACCAGGAACGGCTGCCTGGTGCTGCTCATGCCGAAATGATAAAGCGTGACTATGTGATGATGTTTAACCTGCGCAACTGTTCTTGCTTCACGGTTAAATCGCTTCAGGGCTTCCGAGTCAGCCACCTTGTGTGCATGCAACATCTTGATGGCGCGCGGCTGATCTGTTTGCAGATCGAGCGCACGATATACAACACCCATCCCACCGCGCCCAAGAACGCTTTGAACCTTGTACCTGTTGTCCAAGGTTACTCCGATGAATGCGTCGTTCTCTACGTTTTTCAAGGACATCAACATCCCCTGGCCCGCAATCCAGGAAGCCTTCTACCTCAATTGGTACCCGTCAAAGATTCCCCTGGAGCAGTTGTATTGGTAAAGTTGTGAGCGACTTCAGGTGCAGATCAGAATTAAGATCTAAACATACATCGATCACTCCATACCCGCGACATTCGACTGCTAAACGAAACGGACAGGCTCTAGTTTACGGTGTAAACGTTCGGTCGAAGAATTATCAGTTGGTTGAAAACCTTTTCTGACCAGTCTTTTTCGAGGATTTGTCCAGTCATTCTCGAGACAGCGGCTTTGTTTTCCTGGCTTATTCATTTTTGAGAAATAGCAACTTTGTACTGCCGTGAGCAATTTTGTATCACTGATGGGTGATGAATAATCGTTCGAGACTGAGCTTTTTCGACTGGGCTTCATCAGGCCTACGACATGACCTCGTGAGAGGTGGCATGATCTTTTTTGATTTGCTACTTGGAATCAGACGATTGTCTGCGAAATTCGAGAAAGTGATGAAGATAGTCAGCGTTGAGCTGGTTTGTCGGAAATGATCCGTGTTCCGTCAAGTTAGTCCTCTGCCCCAGCCAGGGCGGCGAAAATTTCCAAAGGAAACCATTGCGCTTCCGATATATTCATGCTATACATATGTATGTGTTGTGAAGCGTGGTCGGTGGTCGTAGGTGACGGAGCTTCATTCACATAAACTCGACCAACACCGAATTGCTTATTGGTACAGCTTGATCGCTTAGCCGCAATCGATTGCTGTCGAGCTGGATGCATCCAGCCTGCAGGAGTTTTTCGATTGGCTTGGCATAGACTTTTTCCAGCCGTACATTGTACCGATTGGCGAACTCCTCCAAATCGATACCGTCTCGTAATCTCAGACCAAGCATAATCGCTTCTTTGACCCGCAAATCAGCATCAATGTGCTCCTTCATCTCATCTTCCAGAGGCGCTCTCATATACTTCGCTAGTGAACGCCAATTGGAGCTGCGCCACCCGTCTATATATCGGTGAGCACCGACTCCGAAGGCCAGATACTCTCGATTCTCCCAGTAAACATGATTGTGCTTACATTCCCAACCCTTCTTCGCGAAGTTGGAGACCTCGTACTGATGGAATCCGAGGCTCGTTAGTGTTTCGACGAGCGCAAAGTACATTTGGGCGAAGGAATCATCGTTCGGATATTCGATTGACGTGCGAGGAAATCGAGAATAGAGCGGGGAGTTATCAGCGAGTGCCAGTCCGTAGGAGGAAACATGCGTTATTTCCGGATGGGCTTTGGTTAGTTCTCCCACCTCGGCAAGCGTGGTTTGCCACGATTCTATAGTTTGTGTGGGCAATCCATACATGAAGTCGATACTGATGTTCTTAAAACCACCGTCGAGCGCAAGATTCAGTCCATAAAGGGCTTGCTCCTTAGAATGATCTCTGCCAATCGCCGTTAGCTCAGATTGATTTAGCGACTC
>CAYTDR010001202.1:0-2562 GCA_964436185.1 uncultured Candidatus Obscuribacterales bacterium
ACTCATTGTGCCTTCCTCTAAAATTTGGAAACCCCGGTCGGGCTTGCTATACCAACCAGAATAGACCGGTCGTCTAGCTCTGTCAAGTTTTAGTCTGGAATTGTTTCAGAGCTCAAACTTTGATCATTTTTTGCTTACAATTTCGGATTAATCGAAATAGCTTCGCCACGATAGTTCGTGAGCTCGCCCACGCTGCTGCTCACATCACATCTGGTGGCACGACATGAATACAGTACTAACAACAATTTCAGGTAGTGGAGGGAGCAACGTCGATCGCATTCAGTTCCGCCATCACTTCCGCTGAAAGCTCAAGCGATGAAGCTTGAATGTTCTCGCGCAAATGACCGAGCGATCCAGTTCCTGGAATTAGCAAGATGTTTGGCGAGCGCTTCAGCAGCCATGCGAGTGCAACTTGCATAGGTGTAGCTTGCACTTGAGCTGCAATATTATTCAGCGCATCCAGCTGCAACGGATGGAATCCACCCAGCGGGAAGTATGGCACGTAGGCTACGCCCTTTGCTGCTAGCTGATCGATGAATTGATCGTCGGCTCTGCTGGCGAGATTGTACATATTCTGAACACATACGATGTCCGTCATCTTCGACGCTTCTTCAAACTGCTTCGAGCTTATCGTGCTTAAACCGATGTGCTTGATCAAACCTTGCTTCCTCAACTCAATCATTGCACTCAGAGGCTCTTCGATTGAGTCGTCCGTTGGGGTCATGAAACCGCCGACGCGCAGATTTACTATATCGAGCGCTTCGAGTTTGAGATTGCGCAGATTGTCGTGCGCCGCGGCGAAGAGTTCTTCTCTGCTGCGCGCAAAAATCCAAGACGCATCGTCTCCGCGCTTGGCACCAAACTTAGTGACTATGACTAAGTTCTTTGGGTACGGATGTAGCGCTTCGCAAATAATCTGGTTAGTGATATGCGGTCCGTAATAATCACTTGTATCGATATGATTTATCCCGCTCTCGATCGCCTCACGCAAAACTGCCTTTGCTTGTTCCCTGTCTTTCGGAGGTCCAAAGACTTCTGGTCCGGCTAGTTGCATTGCACCATAGCCCAATCGATTGACGGTCGAGCTGGTTCCGGGGAATGTGAAAGTCCCACCAAGCTGTGTGGATGTTTCCATGCTTGCTCCTCTGACGACGTAAGCGCCAAAACTTACAAATTACAAATTTTGTTACTTGTAAGAATACTGCCAAGTACTTACAAAAGTCATTGCACCTCGTTGCCTCATAGACGATGTGGGTTCGATCTTCGATCTTCGCTGCATACTCTGCCTCTCACAGGCTGACGAACCTCAACCAGGACGAGTATGGCTTACAAAGAGCCAGCAGTTGATACTTCAGTTTTTCTATGAAGGTGAACGTAGACGTTCCTTGCTCTCGCAATCTGCAAATTCGCGCACGAGGCGAGGGCGCAATCGCAAAATTATTCAGTGAGCCGCGATTCTTTCTAGTGGCCCCCATGAGGAAACGTCGACGAGAACGCTGTACCAATCGACTTAGCGTGTCTCTATTGATAGTAGACTCGTATTCAAACATAGATTCCGACTGGCGGTCCGGAACTCGTTCGAACTGTGGATCTTCAATTGAACAGTCATCTTCGTTATGAACCGAAAAATCGCACAGAGTTGTCGGCGTTGGAGTACCACTCGGAGGATCTTGGTCGACGTCATCGTCTCTGTCGTTCGCCGGCGATAAAGGCTTTCGATCACGCATTTTTCGATCGACAAATTCGGCCAACTCCTCATAGCGAAGGTCGAACCGATTTGACTCGGATTCCATGGCATGCCGAGGATCCGCACCTGCCTCGCACATGAGGCAATAGGACAGATATGAAAGACAGTTATCGAAGGATGGCAAATTCGTAGTTTCTGTATTAGAGGTCCCTTCCAAATTAAGTTCGTAAACTGCAGTGGTCTTCATGGAAATCCTCCCGGCAAGTAGCGACTGATTGAAGATTGCGTCAGCCTGCGCTTGTACGCGAACAGGTCAATTCAAGAACACGAACGTAACAACAACATTTCCAGAAGTTGGAGATGCCGCTCTGTATATATTCTGATCAAACCTTTCCTGATGTAGATATCGTCAGCGACCAGACCTGCCTAACATAGAGACTGATAATTTTCGCCCTTCAAACAAATGAATGATTCACTACAACGCTGAAATATCGCGGGTCTACAACTTCTGTGCTTTCGCCATAAAAGAGTGTTTCCAAGTTCAAGATAAACTGCAGAAAAATTCAGTCCGCGGTATCCAAGAGCATCAGACAGTCGTTCCTGCTGTAACCGCTTGAACAATAGCGTCGACGGGAGGGTTCGAGTTTCCTTTCCAATAATTCAAACGCCGAGATCCTTTTCGTGAGATCCCTGCTGCCTCTGCACCACATACAATACCGAAATCGATCTATTACAATTTACTCGAAAGAATCAAGTGCTAGCAGCACGGCTTCCAGAGTGGACTAGGGTAAAGAGAGTTGGACGCAGATGGAAAACTCTACGAAATCGCCAACTTTCGGTACTTGCTTGCAGACACCATCATAGCGACATCCTCT
>CAYTDR010001203.1:0-2560 GCA_964436185.1 uncultured Candidatus Obscuribacterales bacterium
CATTCCGGTTGTTAAGAGCATCAGAAAGGCGACAGAATTGCCCCTCGATGTTCATCTAATGATTGCCGATCCCGACAAATATATCGATGAATTCGCCAAAGCCGGGGCGGATTACATAACCGTCCACGCTGAGGCAGCAACCCATTTGCAAAGGACCCTCTCGCACATTCGCAGCCTTGGAAAGGGCGCCGGTGTCGCATTGAATCCAGCCACTCCGGCAGCTGTTTTGGAGTACGTCCTCGAAGACATCGACCTGGTTTTGGTGATGAGTGTCAATCCTGGATTCGGGGGACAGAAGTTCATCAAACCGGTGGTCGCGAAAGTCGAACGCTTGCGTGAGATGTTCCGAAATATAGGTCGAGAGGATGTATACATATCCGTCGATGGCGGCATCAATGCCGAGACCGCAGCGGTCGTCACCAAAGCTGGTGCAAATGTTCTGGTAGCCGGCAGTAGCGTATATGGTGCGCCATCAGTCGCTCAGGCAATCGAAGAACTCAAAGAGGCGTCAGCGGGAGTCACCACACCGACTAGCCGAAAACAGATGCGATTGGCGCAATCAGAACTTGCCACATCAGGCGGAGATGGATGCTGACAACAGCAGAGTTTAAATGACATAGATTTGAAGAACCAGGAAACAGACACGGAAAAGGAACGAGAACCCAAGGATCGAATTCCTAATCGAGAGAGGAAAGGAAAAAAATGGTGGACACAAAGAAACTGAACAAGTTAGTTTCCATAGGCGTGCTGAGCCTTATTGCAATACAGCCGTGCCAAGCTGGTGACCGAGGTTTCATGAAAGACACCTCCACAATCGGTCGAAGCTATAACGGAGTTGTGATGTCGAATCAGCTTCTCGAACTGGGTACTCTAACTCCCAATTCGTTGAGACTGGAAGGTGAGCAGTGTCTTCGAACAGGCCACGTCGAGAAAGCAATCACTGTGCTGCAGCGCTCAGTAGAACTGGCTCCGCTGGACATGGACGGAAGAATTCTCTATGCCGAAGCACTGGAGAAAAAACTGATTAAGCAAGAGCGCAGAGATCCATCCTTATACAACTATTGTATTAAGCAATGGTTCTTCGTTGTTAGAAAATGCGAATTCGAAGACCAGAAGATGCAAGCCATGCAACATCTACAAAGTCTGTGCGGCAAAACGCCTAAATGGCATGAGATGTACAAGGAAAAATTCCTCAAGAAGGTTCTGATTCCTGAGGATGGTTCCGTCAAAGTCGCACTTGGTGGCGAACACGGACTTTCTACCAAGTAGTTTGCTCTTTGAACAAAGCTAATTGAGGGGTGGTGTCATGCGCATCGCCCCTTATTGTTTCTATTCGGACGAACGTTTTTGCATACGCCTGCGGACCCATCTGATGATTGTTCTAGTCATGCGAAAGAGTCCAAAAAGAACAGCCACCAGTCCGAGTAAAATCCATGTCAGCCCAGGGTGCATCTTGGTGATATGGTCCTGGGCGGCATAAAACTGTGGCGTCAACACACTCTTATCATCAATGTACTTATCGATGATGGTGGCCATGATCAGCATGAAACCGGTAAACGTATTGATTAGACCGAAAACAAACCACGTCCAGCCAGCTCGATACAAAAATAGTCCGGGGAAAAAACCAAGCAAGAGGAGGGCATCGGAAGTCCATACGTATCGGCTTCCTGGCTCGAGTACGAATAGAAGCAAAAAGCCAACACCCCAAAGCACTGCCGATAGTACCGCCGCTTTTTTAGCTGCTGCAGACTTTTCCTTCTTCTTCGTTTTATTGGAATCGGAGTTTGATTCCGCCATTGGTGATCCTGCTCAATTCTTCTACAATTCTACGTGCATCGGCTGGTACTTCTTTTGCACTCATTGACTCTGCTGCCACCCGTGCAAATTCGATCTTATCAAATGTCCCCAATCCACGAGCCTTAAGCGCGCGTTCGACCGCTATCGTTCTTTTCTCAGAGTGATAAGTACCAATCGGTGAAAGTTGTTCAGCGAACCCTTGCTCGAGCAGATATCGGTTCAGTATTCGAAAGAATGTCGGCTCGTCAAAAGTATCTTCGATTTCGCCTTTAGTCAATACAATCAGTTGATCGCATGCTCTCAAAGAGTCTCTGACAATCTCAGTTGGCTCTTCCACATCAGCATCAAGCACAACCAAGATCGGCAGCTGCGTCACTTCCTTGACGGACAGATACTGTTTGGCGACTTGCTTGGCACCACCGCACGGATTCAAATTGACCGCGAGGTTGTCGAGACTGACTCCCAGCGCACGCGCGAACGCCGGCATAAGGATCTCCTCGCTTTGACCTTCTACCAGCAAAAGAACCTCGGGAAGAAATCTTCCCGGAAGTTGGCTGCGATGCTTCTTTGCCAGCTGCAACCATGCGGAAAAAGCTTGAGGAAAGACCGTTTCCATCGAGAGCTGCATGCCATGCTTCTCTCGAATCATCTCGCTGAACTGCAACAAAACTCGCACGCTTGGATCGTCGCTCCACGGCCCGGTCTGCGACAATCTCGACCAGTCGGGTGCTGCCATCACGGAATGCTCGATCCAGAGCATCTG
>CAYTDR010001204.1:0-2559 GCA_964436185.1 uncultured Candidatus Obscuribacterales bacterium
TTTACTGCTCGACACCACGCGGTTGATCTGCCTCAGGATTCATCCCGTGCGGTCCATCTTGCCTGCCTATTTCAACGGTAGAATTCCGCCTTGCCAGGACGGTGGTACCGGTTCGAGTCCGGTGGTAGGCTCTTTTATTCTGGTATCAAATCAGCCATCTGTTTGCGACGATTCTGGGCTGATTAAATTGTCTCGCTCGCAGGACGATTTCCACCCATTGATACCATATTTGGTTCCCTGATTCCGAAGCATCGTGGTTGGTGTACAACGAGTCAGTATGCGAGCATTTGCGGTTCTAGTTCAACGGCAGAATTACCTGGCTTCCAACCAGGGGGTAGCGGTTCGAATCCGCTGTACCGCTCCATGTCCTCTTGACCGAGAAGCGAGGTAGCCGGCTGCAACCCGGCGAACACAGGTGCGAATCCTGTAGAGGACTCCAACGGTGGGTATGCAAGCGGCCAAAGCATCGTGGCTGTAAACCACGTGTCGCAAGACTTCGCAGGTTCGAATCCGTGCCCCGCCGACCAATCAAAATCCTGTTCGACCACAGGATCCGGGAACCATCCCGGAAGAAAAGGTTACTATGCCGTACTCTAACTCGTGATACTTACAAACTGGCAGCCTCACGGCTTTGGTTCGATTCCAAACATTGCCTCAAGTAATTGGGATGCAAATGTATTGCAAACTCGTACGGCAGTACGCCCTTGTAGCTCAAAGGAAGAGCATCCGGTTCCTACCCGGACGGCTCCAGGTTCGACTCCTGGCAGGGGTTTTCGATTGTTCGACTATCGAACTTCTGAATTTCACAGCCCATAGTGCTAATACTGAATCCGATATCATTGGATGATAGTTCGCAGCACAAACTTACAACGGTGTGTGGCTGACCAGGGAAGCAACTGCCTCTTAAGCAGCGACATGCTGGTTCGAATCCAGCCACACCGGTAGTGTTTGTCTTCGAGCGGAGACGCCGACTTATTTGCCACTGCATTTAATGGCGCGTGGTGAACAGGCTACCGTCGAAGAACTCACACGATTTCTGCCGTACTCATACAGGTCATACATACACACAGGTTAGAACATCGCCGCAAGGCGAGGTCGTCGGTTCGATTCCGACCATCCCCGTATCTCGGGGATGTAGTTCAGATTAAAACGTATATCCGACTCGTACGGCAACATACCCTTGTAGCTCAAAGGACGAGCATCCGGCTCCGAACCGGAAGGCTCCAGGTTCAACTCCTGGCAGGGGTTCTGCTTAATGCGGGGATGGAGCAATGGAGGCTCGCAAGATTCATAACCTTGCCATCGCTTAGTTCGAATCTAAGCCCCGCGACCATGTTGAGTACTCCAACCTGTAATGCTTACATACAAGTTCAATGGTTGAACGATTCTTTTTTGGAAGAATAGTTACTGGTTCGAATCCAGATTGTGATTTCACAGCATCCCTAACTCGTACTCGACTCATGCCCTTGTAGCTCAACGGAAGAGCGCCTGGCTACGAACCAGAAGACTCCAGGTTCGAATCCTGGCAGGGGTTCCATTTCTTCTAAGCAGCGATTCAGAGTGTAGCATCAGGGCGCATTTGGACTGCCTGGTGCAGATGTCGGAAGCGAGGCGCCTTAGAGGCACTAATGACGGTGCGTGGCTGACAGGAAAGCAACTGCCTTTTAAGCAGCAACATACTGGTTCGAATCCAGTGGCACCGATACTGCTCGTGGTGACCGGTCCGACAACCGCGCTCGCCGGTCATTGAGTGGTTCTGTAATATCAAATTAAACAAGGGTCAACTGACCTAAACGTCTTACATGCGTGAGCGAGGTTCAATCCTCCCAAGGTCAGTCGGCAAGCCGCGGAAGTAATCCGGCAGGATGAGGACGCTGTTCGGAAAACAGTCGCCTGAAAGGGTTGGGGGTTCGAGTCCCTCTGCTTCCGAAAATCATCGAGCACTATATTCAGTGCCTAACATTAATACGTTGTCGTCTAACTGGCAGGACGTGTGACTTTGACTCATGAGGTTCTGGTTCAAATCCAGACGACGTAGCCACTTTACCCAAATCAAACAGTTCGATTCTGTTGAACCCGCTGCATCTCGAACATGCCTGTCAGTCCGTCGGCGGTCGAGACTGCAACACACCACCCAATTCTGCGTTGTAGTCTAACGGTAGGACGCCTGACTCTGACTCATGAGGTTCTGGTTCGAATCCAGACGACGTAGCCATTTCTTAATCTTCGTTCGCACTAGAGAAACTTTCTTGTATCGCGTTCGCCAGTGTAGCTCAATCGGAAGAGCACCCGGCTTATACCCGGTTTCGCGCCAGATCAGCGCAAGGTTGTAGGTTCGAGCCCTACCACTGGTACTACTACAAATCCAAGTTCTGCCGCATTAGCTCAGTGGAACAGAGCAGTGAGCTTCTACCTCATTGGTCCCAGGTTCGAATCCTGGATGCGGTCCCATTTATGCCGTTGTGGCTCAATTCGGTAGAGCGGCTGTCTTGTAAACAGCGGGTTGCAGGTTCGATTCCTGTCAACGGCTTAAAGCTGCGGTGTTAGACCATTCTTTCA
>CAYTDR010001205.1:0-2556 GCA_964436185.1 uncultured Candidatus Obscuribacterales bacterium
GGGACTTTCACCACAAGCGGCGGACTATGAGGGCAGAACTCCCCTGCATCTCGCCGCGGGCGAAGGACATATCGCGGTGGTTCGTTACCTGCTCGGTCTCTCCGTGGACGTGAATACCCTCGATCGTCGCGGAGATTCTGCACTCGATCTTGCTTCTCGCAGAGGGTTCGAGAACATTGCCACCATCTTGACAGAGCATGGTGGCAAGAGTGGAAATGAATTGCAAACTAAAGACAGCGCCGCTAAAACGCCTCGGCGACACAGGCATGAAAAGCCATGAACCGAACTTCTGGCAAGCCGGAGTGGAAGATATCACTGTTTTTGATTCTATCTCTTGCCTGCCAAAGTCCATCGTTCGCTAGTTCCTACGACGATCGCTCCATTCTCGATCAAGCAGATAAACTGATAAGTGAGGGAAAGCTCAATGACGCCAGGCGTTTGTTGGACCAGTATATGGCGATTCATCCGCCGGATGCTGCACTGGTTATCGAACGAGGGCTGCTCTATAACGGCGAGGACTTCCGCAAGTGCAAAGAGTCTCTCACGCTCGCTCTTGCTATGACGAAAGGCAGTCTGGAATTGCCACGCCTTCTGAGGATCTATATTGTTAGAGCGTATGCAAATAGCGAGTTGAATTGCAAGAAGGAAGCATATGCCGATATCGAAAAAGCTATTCAACTCGATCCTGATTCCGAGGAGGCTTATCACATCCGTGCATTGATCAAGCAGCGCTTCGAGGGAAACAAGGAGGCTTGGCCTGATTTCGTGCGCGCCGCATCGTTGCCCCGGGCCGGCGCTTTAATTTTTGAGCGCACTGCCGATTGTGCTGGTGCCATCAACAAAAAGGATCAGCAAAGAAAATGGCTCGGCTTGCTGATTGATAAATTTCCCACATATGAAAACTTGCACAAAGCAGCAAACGTTTTCTATAAAGATCATGACTCTCAGCGGCTGCTGTCGACTGCAGACAAAATGATAAAGCTCGAGCCTAAGAAAGTGATTGGTTATCACCTGGCGATTGACGCGCTGATCAATTTGAAAAATTATCAAGGAGCGATCGACTATGCCGGAGTCGCGCTGAAGCAGAAACCAAACGACGTCGAGATGCTGCAGAAGCGGGCTCATGTTTATATGATTTTGCATCAACCGAGCGCGGCCATGACTGACTTTAGAAAAGTGCAGAGAATCAGGCCAAAAGACGTTGACGCGATTGAGCAGCTGGCAGTGCTTTTGCGTCGTCAAGGACGCCATGAACAGGCAATAGAAGAGTTCGAGCGAGCAAGTCGATTGCGGGAGCCACCACCTAATTCGGTACTACAGGCGCGGGCGGAATGCTACAAGGCAGGTGGAGTTTATGACAAAGCAGCTCGAGATTTCGCGCTCTACTATCGCCTTACAGGCGATCGGAATACGGCGATTCAAGAGGGTGAGAGTTATATCGGATTGAAGAAGTATGAGAAGGCGATTGAGGCTTTCCGCAAGTCCATGGATCCTGCCGGAGGAGAGAAGATGCTGGAGCCCAGAGACCTTGCGTTTGCTCTTACTGAACAATCGTTATGCTATTTGAGGCTTAAGGATGTCAAAAAAGCCCGTGAGCTCTCGACGAAGTCAATCGAATTGAGACCGACTCACACAGCATCGTACCTTGTTCGCTCCCAGGCCAATATCGATTTGGGAAACATTGACGAGGCCATAGCAGATATCAGTCAGGCGATCAAATTGAACAAGCGGTTGACGTTCCTGTATGGAGAGCGTGCCAAACTATACGAGAAGAAGGGCGAGTGGCAGCTCGCCAAGAAAGATCGTATGAAACTTTCCGAGGACTCAAAAGACCTGAAAAGCGATCTAATGGACTGAATTTGCCGCGTTCGCTACTGCCTCTAAATGTGGTGGCTTTGCCTATATCACGCTAGCGAAAACGAAATCGGCCGCACAGATCAGGTTTCGTGCGACAACAGAAAAGTATGCAGGCCACGAGCACGCTCACTGTACCGAATAAGCTTGCCTGGCCGAGCCGCTGTCTGTCTTTGGATGAATAGTAATGCAGACGACGAGCCACCTCTTCTGCTCTCTTCGTGTGGTATGCCGCACAGTTGAGACCTTCGTGAATCGCGGGCTTATAGAAAGTTGGAACATGTTTCACTGGCGACCCTCCTCTTTTCATCTATGGTAACGGTGGCGCAGGTGAAACTGGCTTCTCTACATAATCCCTTAACAAGCTCATTTGGCGGCAGATACAACTGGCTCTCGTCGATGGGTGGAAACTATGCGTCGAAATTCAGCGAAGCTGATTCCGCCGTCCTTGAGATCCGTGTCTTGCGTCTTCTCTGGCATGAATGCCGATGGCCCGCCGAGAGTGTGCTGCTTTCAAAACTTTGAGCACTCAGTTCGTTGTTTTCTCCCAGTCCCGCACGCACAACTCTGGTTTTGATGAACTCTATCAAGTGTATAGTGGCAGTAGTTGGGTCGCACTACGGAAGTCACCTGCTGTGAACTAGTGATTTCCCTGACTTCTAGATTCACTTGTTTATTTATCGTTGAGCCATTGAGTGAAGT
>CAYTDR010001206.1:0-2554 GCA_964436185.1 uncultured Candidatus Obscuribacterales bacterium
TGGTGCTTTTCTGTTTAGAGTCTAAGACTACTTCAAAATTCTGCAGCGCTTTGCCGCCCAAGACCAACCGGGATTATCGATTGCTGCGGCAGATATGTTAGTAAGAGCAGGACAGAGACCTGAGTTTTTTCTTGCCGCCACTCTAAAGAATGTTATTGCCAATCCCAGAACAAAAGACACTGAGAAGGCTGTCGCAATCACTGAGCTTTGTTCAGTCATGAAGAGACTAGAGCGCTTCGAGCACGATGTGCTGCCGGGATTGAATTCTGCCACCAGTCTCAACTATCTATCTCAAGGAGTAGGAGTTCGGGCTCATGAGTTGTTCAAGTTTCTTGGCGACATATGTCAGGACAAGGACCTAAGTGATGACTTGAGAATACTTACAGCCTGTACACTTCATCTTTCAGACGTGGCAAATTCGGAAAGGCAGCTGTTTCAAGATCTGAGGAAGCTATCAGCCGCCTTCGCAGACTCGGCAGACGAGAAGAGATCGTTCGCGCAGTCAAAAATGGCGATGCTAAAGAACAGCATGAATTTAGATGAAAGAGCCGAAGTCAGGCTATCAGCCATCGAGGCGCTACTATCTCTCAAGGAGCTTGGACCTTTCCAGGGTGAGGGCGGTAGAGTCAGGCTCAATCAGGCAATCTTCAAGATAATCATTCCATTTAAAGTCGACGGTGTTCCCGAGGAAGACATCACTATCAGTTCCGCAATTGCATTATTGCAACTGGAACCAGGTGACGGCTTGACTCTACGGCAAAAAAATGAGCTCTCCAGTTTGCTGTCTATTCAATCGAAGACGCCAGAGAACGTAAAAGCGGCATTAGCAAAACAAGCTTTCAATCTCATAACTGGCGATGATAGCCGAAACTTTATCGTGAGAAGCCTAATTGGCGCAATCGCACTTGACTCAGAAGAATCAGCGCAAACGCGGGCTAAGTCGGCCGACCTACGAAAAGCCGCAGTCCTATCGCTTCAGCAGATTAACAACGCTTATCCGGATGAGAGCATTAAATTTGCTATTTTGAGACTGGCAGATCCAC
The DNA here is from genome assembly GCA_964436185.1 of uncultured Candidatus Obscuribacterales bacterium. Classification (GTDB taxonomy): domain Bacteria; phylum Cyanobacteriota; class Vampirovibrionia; order Obscuribacterales; family Obscuribacteraceae; genus CAYTDR01. The sequence continues at coordinate 1,044 of CAYTDR010001206.1, forward strand.
CACAAGCCCAAAGCACCTCGGCAGTAGAAGACGATGCCACAGTGAGAAAAGCAGCCATCTCTGCCATTTCTTGCATGGTACAAACGACGACTGTTAGGGAGACTCTGGAGCGTAGCGCTAAAAACGATCCGAATCTGGCGGTTCGAGATGCTAGCCAGAATGTGCGCTGGTCACATTTCGTCTACTTCGAAGACGAAGAAAAAAGGCTGGAAGCAGAACTGGCGACGCTCGAGCATGTAAATGCGAGGAGATACTCATACGAGCAGGAAGGCAAAAACCATCTCAAAGGAATAGACTTGCCTCCGCAATATGTCCTGGTCAGAAGACACTATTTCGACGGAAGACCGGAGTATGCCGACACGCCAATCAGAAGCTCCGCTCCGTCGTTTCCATCCAAGAATGACACAAGCGCAAAGGCGCCGTATAAAGAGAAAGCGCCCTTTGCTAAAGACGATCGTGACAATCACCTGGACTGGGAAGGACCCCGTCCGACTCCCACTCCCAAAGAAGAAGTCCGAACTGTCATCGAGAAAAACCCGGATAGAAGAAAATGTCTGGATGAAAATCTGTTTCGAGCAGCCGTGGATATCAACAACCCCAAGAAATTTCACGCCCTCGGAGCTTTAGCTTGCCTGCTACGCAATGTCGATTTGCGGGACAATTGCGAATTTCTCAAGCCCCGAAAAGGCGACATTCCTGACCTTAAAGGTGGCTTCTTTACAGAACTTACCGGCATCTGCCTGCAACTGCGTACAGGCCAAGAACGCGAGGTTGTCCAAGACAAGGCACTCAATGTCCTTTGCCAGATAGCGGCAAACAAACATTCATCCGATAGAGAGCTATTCGTTATCCAAACCATAATTTCCGACTCAGCGGTACATCCACGAATAAGATTGCAGCTTCTCAGAGCGCTGGACAACAGGGTTCGAGAGGAACTTGGCAAAGGCACAGATGGCTTCGATAAACGCCTCGCATATGGTGCCTTCATTGTTGACGCACTGAACCAAGAACTTAAATCACCTAATCAAACCAATCCCAAAGAGTGGACTGACTCCTCAACAGAACTCCGGACCCAACTACTAGAGAGCATCCAATTTTTCAAACCGATCTCGGGCTACATAACACTTCGATCCATGGAATTGGGTCTGCTTCTTGAACCAGATGATCCGATTGCTCTCAGGGCAAAAAATATCCTTGCCGACATGCGCTACAGCGTTCTTAAGCGCCTGGAGAGTATGTCTACACCAGATAAGGTGCCGGGTTTAGATCCATCCAGATCACAAAGCGTGTTGGCAGCCAGTATGCTCGCTGCAGTCCATTCACGAGACACCAAGGACAGTATCATCGCTGTAGATACCATCATCGCAGCGATAAAGTACAGTCCCCTGCGCGAAAGGAAAGATCCCAGAATTGATCCGATTCTGGCAGCGCTTACCAATCGCCAGTCACAAAGTAAGTCAAACGGGAGCAAACAGCTTGAAGGAGTTGCCAAAAGCGACCGTGACATGGTG